>DAHWQF010000015.1 GCA_027334785.1 Acidimicrobiaceae bacterium | reverse complement strand
TGGCCGAAGGCTGGGAACTTGCACAGCCTCAATGACCCCACCATCCCTGACCACCCTTACACGCCGACCGCCATTCCGCTGTACCAATGGAAGGTTCCGCTCGGCCCGGCGCTGGTGCACCACGACGGCACCGGCGCCGGGCCGAGCCTCCTCGGCGGTTCGTCCGGGCGCACGTGGGGCATCTTGATCGGTCGATCAACAGTAGGAGGAAGAAATGACGACAACGCCGTACCCCTGGCCGCGCAGGCCGCCGAAGGACGCTGTATGCGACGCTATGCCCGGCGTCCCTACGTACGGGCCTGGCGCAGACGCCATCGTCCTCCACCGTTGCATCAAGCCAGCCACAGAGACATGCTGGTGGGGCCACGAGGCGTGGCTCTGTGAAGAGCACGCCGAACAGCTGGAGGCGCACGGGAAGGTCCAGCGCAACCCGAGGCGCAAGCGTGGGCGAGGCGTCTCGCTCTCGTAATCAGCGAAAACCCGGCTCCGGCCAGGGGCCAACGGTTCCTTAGCTCAGCGTGGTGAGAGCGCCCGGCTGAAAACCGGGAGGTCGTCCGTTCGACTCGGACAGGGACCACAAAAAACACCAATGCGCGTCTGGCTCGTCGGGTTGAAGGCACGGCGCTGATGACGCCGATTAGCGAGGTTCGAGTCCTCGGGCGCGCACTGTTCTCGTTGGCTCAGGGACAGGACTGACTGGTCGAGGTAGGATGTCCGTACAGCATGATCAGCGACGGTACTCGTCGTCCCTACTCGTTTGTGGCCGTTTAGCTCAGCTGGAAGAGCGCCGGCACGACACGCCGGAGGTCGCAGGGCCAGGACCTGCAACGGCCACCAACTTGCCCTCGTAGCTCAGTTGGCAGAGCAGCCGCCTTGTAAGCGGCAGGTCGCCGGGTCAGTGCCGGCCGAGGGCTCCCACCCTGTCAGTAGGGCTTTGCCGGCGTGGCGCAATTGGCAGCGCTGCGGTCTTTTAAACCGACGGTTGCAGGTTCGAGCCCTGTCGCCGGCACGTTGTCTTCACAGCTCCACATGCCCCCTGTAGCTCAGGTGGAAGAGCAGCCGCCTTCTAAGCGGCAGCGCGCAGGTCCGAGCCCTGCCAGGGGTACCCGTCCGTAGCAACCCCGTTTGTGGAAACCCCGTCCGTAGCAGCATGGTGGCCGTAGCTCAGTTGGCAGAGCACCTGGTTGTGGACCAGGAAGTCGGGGGTTCGAGACCCCTCGGCCACCCCAGTTCAGCCGTCTCGAACGGCCCGGATGGCTCGTTCCGCCAGCTCTGGTGGGAGTGATGGCACGTCCCATAGTCCGAGCGAAACAATTACCTCTGGCAACCTCCTGCGAAAGAACTCGACCAAGACATCTTTAGGTGTCTCGATCAGTTCATCCGGCTCGCACTCTTCGACCCGTGTAAACGCTGCGACCATGGGGATGACAGATGCGTCACCCTCGAGGTGGTAGCGTCGCTGGGCAAGGGCCAGGCCCTCCTCGAGGCGGCGCCCGCCGATTTGCTCAATAGCCCGAAGGTCTTCAAAGTCTCGGAGAGCCCGGCGTTTCGTGATAGTTGACAACTTCATCGCGAGGAGGTCGCCCATGCCTGCGACCTGGATGCCATTGATCTCCTTCGTCGGCTCGACCATGGTGACCGTCGCAGCGTCGGAGAACTCGACCTTGGTCCCCCCGAGCGTGATTGCGATGTTCCCCAGCTTCGGCAGGACACGACGTGCGACGTACGGCAAAGGTGAACGTTCCAGGGCTTCGTGGAGATCCTCTACGGCAAGCGGGACGGTCGTGAAGAAATCGAGATCACGGCTCTCGCGATGCCGGAGGTGAATGGCAACAGCTGTACCGCCCGCAAGATAGCTGCCTGGTGGCAGGAGCTCCCGGATCTGCCGCCAGGCAGCTCGCGTGTCGGCGTTGAGCACTCGTCCCAAGCCTGGCGGGAACCCGTCCGGGCCCAGAAGCTCGACATCTTCCGCTTCGTCGTGCACCGAAGGACGGAACTGGCCACCTCGCGGGCCACCTTTTGGCTGTCTTGGCTGGTTCAAGAGCCGGTCTCGGCCATGCCCGCCAGGGCGCCCGACACGGCATCCTCGGGCAGGTTGCCGAGGAAGGCGAGGGCCTCTGGGTTGTCCCGACCTTCGTTCAGGATCCTCTGCGCCACATAACGGGGCGACTTGGAGGGGTCGACCTTGCGCCAGTCCCCCGTCCAGAACACGTCTGCCAGACGGGCCGGGAGACGCTTCCCGGGCGTGGCCGCCGCCTTGGCCTTCGGGAGCTGGGCCTTGGACAAGATCGGGGCGATCGCCAGCCACGACGGAGAGCCCCAGTGGACTTCGAGGACGTCCTTGACTTCCACCTTGCCGTCGAACACTCGGGTTGGGCGCCGGACGACCAGCCCCTTGCTCTCCAACCCGGAGATCGCCCTCGAGGCCGCAGTGGGCGATAACCTCGACGCCTTGGCCACCTGCCGGACGGAAACGAGGCCCCGGGAGTGGCGGGACAGGGCTGTGAGCGCCTGCACTTCGGTACGGGTGAAGCCGTCCACCCTTGGGATGGCCCCGAAGCGATCACGAGCTGCGGCCACAGTTGCGGGACGGAGCCTGATGCGGTTGCCCGCTCGTACGGCTCCGCCATCCTTCGAGACGAAACGGAGCAATCGCGGGAGCGGCACGTTCAGCTCCTTCGCGACCTCTACCGTCGAGTAGGTGTCCATAATGTAATCATACCGGCTGGCTGAGCCCGCAGCTGGGCCGGCGCACTGCTTCACGGGGGCCGCACCCCTCGGCCACCCCAGGCTTTGGATCTCGACGTGGGGGCCCGAGACCTCCTCCCCGAACCAGCTGTCAGCCCAGCCGGCATAGGTACTGGTGATGACTCGGTACGCAGTTTTTGTGGACGTCGGCTACCTAGCGGCAGCCGGCCAATGGGCAGTGACCGGACAATGGCGGGCCCGCAGCGCCTACAAGATGGACGGGACGGGGGCGGTGGACGTCATCAAGGCGGAAGCCGCCCGCCAGATGCCCGGCCGGGAGCTGCTCCGTGTGTACTGGTACGACGCCGCCGCAGGCCGGCTGCCGACCGAAGAGCACCGGCTGATAGCCAGCTTGGACGACGTCGCCGTCCGGCTCGGGAACTACAACTCGAGAGGCGTCCAAAAGGGCGTCGACTCGATGATCGTGCTCGACATGTACGACGCAGCCCTCACCGGCAGTGTCACCGACTGCGTCCTGCTGGCGGGTGACGGCGACTTGGTGGACGGCGTGTCACGTTCGCAGGCGCGAGGGGCGCGGGTCACGGTCTGGTCGTTCGCCACGGCAAGGTCGACGACCTCCCCCGAGCTGCGGGCCGCGGCCGACCGGCACCGCTACCTCGACCACGGGTTGTTCGCCCCGGTCTTCAGGCCGGCGGACGACACCCTGGCCAACGCCGGGAAGATCGCCGACGCCATCGAGGCCAACGGCCGGCCGGCCATATCCACCTTCCCGTCGGGGCAGCAGGTGATCTCAGGGGCCAAGGAGGCCGGCGCCGCCTACGCGAGGCACGTCGTGAGCACGGTGCCGTACCAGCGCCTGGCCGAGATCTTCGACGCCGCCCCGTTCGTCCCGGCCGACATCGACTCCAAGCTCATCCACTACACCCTCCACGAGCTCGGGCTCGACCCGACGGCTGACGTGCTGCCGAACGAAGCAGTCATAGCCATGCGGGAAGGCTTCGTCGCCGAGGCCGTGGCTGGCACCCGTCAGCTCGTCACCGGGAGCAACGGCCATGCCGCGCACTAACAGCACCGACGAGCTCAACGTCAACGAGCACAGCACCAATGGCTCCAGCTCCGACGAACACGGCAACAGCGGGCCCAGCACCAACGATCTCGGTTCCACGACGGTGTTGCGCTCGTCCGATGTTACAGAAGAGCGTGAACGCTCACGGCGCCGGCGCACCGTGCGGCTGCTAGCCGCGGTGATCGCGATCGCTGTTGCCCTGGACGGGGCCCTGGCCCTCTTGTCGTTCAGGGTCGTGCAGCTGCCGGGGGTCCACATCCCCCAGCAGGACGTCGCGTACATCCCGGGCGGCATCCTCGTGGCCATCTTGTTGGTGGTCATCGCCGCCCCGCTGCTGCTGGCAGGGCGCTCGCCGCATATCTTGTACCGGCCCGAGGAGGTCGAGGTGCGCCTGGCCGACGTGGTCGGGGCCGAGGCCGTCGTGGAAGAGGTCGTGAAGACACTCAACCTGTTCCTCGCCCACCGGGCGTTCTCGGAGCGCATGGGGGGTAACCCGCGTCGCGGCGTCCTGTTCGAGGGGCCGCCCGGCACCGGTAAGACCTACATCGCCAAGGCGATGGCGGCCGAGGCGGGTGTGCCGTTCCTCTTCGTGTCCTCGTCGGCCTTCCAGTCCATGTACTACGGCCAGACCAACCGCAAGATCCGGAGCTACTTCAAGGCCCTGCGCAAGTACGCGTGGGCCGAGGGCGGGGCGATCGGCTTCATCGAGGAGATCGACGCCATCGGCGCCGCCAGGGGCGGCATGGGCGCCGGGCCAGGTCGGGAGGGTATCGCCGGCGTGGTCAATGAGCTGCTCATCCAGCTCCAGAGCTTCGATGCCCCGCCGCTCGGCACCAGGGCCAAGAACGTGCTCATCGACCGGGCCAACCAGTTCCTGCCCGCCGGCAGGACGCTCAAGAAAAAGACGGTCCCGCCGGCGAACATCTTGGTGATCGGCGCCACCAACCGGGCCGAGGACCTCGACCCGGCGCTGCTCCGCCCCGGGCGCTTCGACCGCACCATTAGGGTCGACCTGCCCAACAGGGCCGGACGGCGGGAGATCCTCGACTACTACCTGGCCAAGAAGGCCCACCTGCCGGAGCTGGACGACCCGGCGCGGCGCGAGGCGCTGGCCGGTTCGACGTTCGGCTACTCGCCGGTGATGCTCGAGCGCCTCCTGGACGAGGCCCTGGTGTGGGCGGTGCGTGCCGGGCGGGCAGCAATGGCCTGGGCCGACATCGAGGCCGCCAGGATGACGACCGAGCTCGGGCTGGCCCAGCCGACCAGCTACACGCCGGCCGAGCGCAGGGCCATCGCCACCCACGAGGCCGGCCACGCCACCGTCGCCTACTTCGCCGCCCCGGAACGGCGCCTCGACGTGCTCTCCATCATCAAGCGGAGGGACGCTCTCGGGATGCTCGCCCACTCCGAGGCCGAGGAACGCTACACCCGCACCAAGGGCGAGTGCCTCGGGCTCCTCCAGGTGGCGATGGGCGGCATGACGGCCGAGGAGGCGTTCCTCGGGGAGGCAGGCACCGGGCCGTCGGGGGACCTGGCCAGCGCGACCGAGCTCGCTGCGCAGATGGTGGGCGCCTACGGCATGGCCGGCAGCCTCATCTCCATCGCCGCCAGCAAGGCCCCCGGCGACGTCGTGACCAAGGTCCTCTCCGACGACAAGGCCAGGGCAGCCGTCGAAGACCTCCTGGACAGGGCCAAGGCCGCCGCCGCCAAGATAATCGACCGGCACCGCCACGTCGTCGAGGCGCTCAGGGACGCTCTCGTGGAGCGCGACGAGCTCGTGGGCGACGAGATCACAGCCGTCATCGAGGCCGCCCTCCGTTCCCCGGCCCAACGCCCAATCAGCTGGGCTTGAGCAGACGGACGACGTGACGCTGGCGCGCAGCAACCGAGCCCGAGCTGCCCCGAGGCCGGCGCACATGGGCGCCTCTGATCGGTCGTAATGACCGTGGCCAAGCTCGTCTACACCGCCGACATCCACATCAACGCCGGTCGCTGGGGCCGTCTCGACCCCGGCACCAATCGTAATGATGCGCACAACTCTGCGTACCGGTGCTGGATGGCGGTCTGCCAGTACGTAGCCGACACCAAGCCGGACGCCTTCATGGTGGGCGGCGACCTTTTCGCCAACGCCCGGCCGAGCCCCGAGTCCCAGGAGATGGTGGCAGACGGGCTCAAGCTCGTGCCCTGCTCTGTCCCGGTCATAATCGTCCCCGGCAACCACGAGTACCTCGGGCTGCCCGCCCGCCACCGCCACGTGCTCCGTCACTATGCCGAGCTCCCGAACGTGACCGTCTTCGACGAGCCCGCCCTCCACACTCTGACGAACGGGGTCCAGCTCGGGGCCGTACCCTGGCCACGCCGGCCGCACCTGGTGAGTGAACTGGACCTCGGCACCCAGAACCCCGACGGGATCGACGACATGGTGGCCGCCCTCACTGTCGAGGCCATAGGGGGCCTCGCCGAACGAGTTGACCCGAGCCGGCCGGCCATCCTCTTCGGCCATGCCACTATCGGTGACGCCGTGGTGGGCTCAGCCAAGCGAGGCAGCGAGATGTCGATCCGGGCCGTCTTCCACGAGCCTGTTCTCCCTATCGAGGCCGTCGACGAGGAGCCCTGGTCGGCGTCGTTGTGGGGCCACATCCACAAGGCCCAGACGATGGGCCAGCGCAGCCGCTACGTCGGCAGCCCCGACCGCATCGACTTTTCCGAAGAAGGCGAAGAGAAGGGCTTCGCCGTGGTGGACATCGCCGCCGACGGCACCGTGACGGTCGAGACGGTCCCTACGCCGGCCCGGCGGTTCCGTACCGTGCGCATCGGCGACGGGCTCGACATGGGCCCCGAGGCCGACTACGACGCCGACTTGCCGGTCGAGGAAGGCGAGATCGTCCGCGTCGTGCTCGCCCCGGGCGTCGAGGTGGACGAGACAGCGCTACGTTCTGCCGCCCGTTCCCATGGGGTCTACTTGACCGGGATGAGCCGCCAGCCCCTCCAACGCGAACTGAAGGCTGGCCAGGTCGCCGTGAGCGAGGGAACAAGCATGACCGACGGGCTCGATCTTTGGATTATCAAAGAGGGCTTAGACCAGGTCACCGCCAATCAGGTCCGCGTCGAGGCCCGCCGCTACATCGCCCAGCTCGGGATCATCGCGCCCGACAAGGCCGGGGCCACAACCGAGAAGAAAGCCGCCTAGAAGGCCAGCCATGAGACTCGCGCAGCTCGAAATGGAAGGCTTCGCCTCCTACCAGATGCCGACGGAGATCGATTTCGACGGCCTCCACTTGGTCGCCATCGTCGGTAACACGGGCTCGGGTAAGTCGTCGGTGCTCGACGCCATCAACTTCGCTGTATGGGGTAAGACCCGGGGCGGGGGGATCGACACCATCGTCAACACCAAAAGCAGCGAAGCCAAGGTCCGGTTCACCTTCGAGTTGGGGGGCACGCTCTACCGCGTGAGCCGGGTGCGTTCGCTCGGGAAGAACACCGGCGTCACCTTTGAAGTAGGCGTCGAAGAAGACGAGGCCCTGGTTTGGGAGCCTGTCGGCGACGGGTTGGTCCGGGGAACAGACGATGAGATCCGCCGCGTGCTCGGGATGAACTACGACACGTTCGTGGCCACCGTCTTCTTGGGCCAGGGCGACGCCGACCGGTTCACCGCCGACGCCACCCCCAAAGCTCGGAAAGAGATCTTGGCCGACATTTTGGGCCTCGACGCCTACGGACTGGTGGCCAAGGCTGCCAACGAAGAGGCTCGGCGGCTGAAGGCCACCGGGGCGGCCATCGTGGCCCAAGCTGACGAGATCGACACCCAACTAGCCAACAAGGTGGTTGTTGTCGGCGAGCTGGCCGAGGCCAAGGCAAACTGCGTTGGCCTACAGGCAAGGCTCCGGGGTGCTCAGGACCGAGCCAGCGCGCTCCAGCAGGAAGTGGCCGCCCTTGACGCCCGCAAGGACCGCATCGCCCAGCTCAACAAGGACGTTGCGACCCTTAGGGGCAAAAGGGCCGAGGAACGCCAGCGCACGGAGCGCCTGGTGTCAACCGCCGCGAATGCCGTCGAACGCTGGCAGCGTGAAAAGGGCAAAGCCAGCCAGCACCTCGCAGACGCGCTGGCGGCAGCGTCCGCAGCCACTTCCTTGGCCGGCCGTCGGGGCTCTGTGGCGGTCCAGAAGGCCTCGGCCGATGAAGCCCTGGCTCGTGTCACCAACGAAGAGGTGACCATCAAGGGTGAGCTGGTGGCCCTGAAGGGCGAGATCCCCAACATCGAGGCGCGCCTGCAAGAGACCGACACCCACCTCGATGCCGTCAGCGCCGACAGCACGAACGCCGTCTGCTACACCTGCGGCCAAGAAGTCAACACGGAACGGCGGGCGGCCCTGATAGGGGCCCTGGCGGCAGAGAGCCGCGACCTCGAAGCTCGCCTGGGCAAGCTGCGCTTTCAGCTGGCAGAGATGGAGGCTCGCCGCTCGGCCAAGCTGGCGGAGCACTCCGCAGCCAAGGAGCGCGTGGCCAAGTTGGACGCTGATCTCAACGGTCTGGTCCGGGCCTACGAACAAGCGGCGGCCAAGGCAGCGGGCCAGGGAGCTGCCGAAGACGACGGCGCTGACATCGACAAGCAGCTGCTGGAGGCCGAAGAGCACCTTGGTGTGGCCAAGAAGGCGCTCGAGGACCTGGGCGGCGACGACCCGGCCGAGGCGGTGCTGGTGGCCCAGGTGGCTGAGAACGAGGTCCTCCTGGCCGGCGGGGCAAGCACGCGGGAGGCCCTCGAACAGGCACGTTCACAAGCCCGGGCAGTGGAACAGGTCCTCCAGGAGGCCACCCGGGAGCAAGGGGCAATGGAAGCCAAGGTCGCCCACTACGACGAGCTGGAGACCAAGCTGGCCGACCTGAGGGCACAGGGGGACCAGCTCCTGGAGGACATCAAGGTGCAAGAGCACCTGGCCACCGCCTTCGGGCGGGACGGCATCCCGGCCATGATCCTGAACAGCGTCGTCGTCGAACTGGACAGTGTAGTGAACGACGTGCTGGCCCGGTTATCCGAGGGCACGCTCGGGGTACGGATAGAGACCCAGCGAGAAAAGAAGACCGGCGGTGTGGCCGACACGCTGGAGGTCATCGTCTCTGATGGTGTAACGGACCGGCCGTACGCCACCTTCTCGGGCGGCGAGCGCTTCAAGATCGACCTGGCCCTCCGGGTGGGGCTGGCCAAGCTGTTGTCCCGGCGTTCTGGTACTCCTATAAGGACCCTGGCCATCGACGAGGGCTGGGGAGCCCTGGACCCGGACGGCGTCCAGGCGATGATCGAGTGCCTCCATGCCCTGGCAGCGGATTTTGACTGCCTCATCACGATCAGCCATGTCCCTGCCGTAGCCGACGGTTTCGCCACTCGCCTTGTTGTCACCAAAACCCCCTTCGGGTCCGCAATCGAAGTCTGTGTCTAGGCAGTGTGTGAGCTGCTCCGGGGTCGGCGCACGTGGGCGCCCCCGATCGGTCGTAACGGATATGTCTGAGATCTTCGCCTCCAGCGTCGCCGGTTACCGGTGCTCGCACGTGCACAGCACGCCCGAAGACGCCGGCGCCTGCGCTCGCAAACGTGTCGCCGACGTGCCGCAGCTGCTGGCGATCTCCCAGCAGCCGACCGTGGTCCTCGTTGGCAACGGGGACGACTGGTGGGAGTGGGGCACGCTGCCCCCGTCAGAAGTGCTGGCAGCGCACGGGCACGCCCCGTTGCCGGCGCAGCGTTACAGCGCCGGCCAGACCAGGCGGTTCGCGTACTACGAGTTCTGTTCGTGCGGAGCACAACGGTCGGTCCTCGTCGACGGCCAAGAGAGCACCTTCGGCGAGTGGCGGTACCGCCCACAGCTGGTGGCCGAGCTGTCGACGCCTGGGCTGACGGCCGACTGAGCACGGGACCGGCGCACGTGGGCGCCTCTGATCGGTCGTATTGAGCATGACCAAGACGAGCAGGTCTACTCTCAGCCGCCACCCCACCAGACGTCATGCCTACGTCGTCTACATGGACGGCGAAGCGGTCGGCGTCGTCCAACTACCTTGGCCACGATCGTCTTGGTGGGCCGAACGGGCCGATGGCCGCCTCATAGCTTCGGGTTACAGCACCAGGGCCGACGCGGTAGAAGCCGTCGAACGCATCGCTGACCTTGATCTTGACATCGCCGCGGCTGACGAGGTGTACGCCGGCGCCATGTCCGCTGCTGAGGCCGCCGAGGCCCGGATCGCGGCCGGCAAGGCACGTGACGACGCTGTCGCTGCCGCCCACGACGCCTATTTCCTGGCCGTCACCAAGAGCAGGCAGACAGCGTAGGGCAGGGCTAGCCGCCCCTTTCCCCAGCCCAGGCCAACAGGCAAGCCTCGGCTTCGTCGCCCACCCGCTCCAGGACGACACAGAGCTCGTCCAGGCGGCCCAACTGAGCCGCCCGCTCGGCGGGCGACGGCGGCGGTTTGGCCAGGACAGGAGCCGGCCCAGGCAGCCCGTGTGCAGCGGCCCCGAACATGGGAGCTACGGCGCCGAGGCGGGCCGAGACGACGGCGGTCAGAGAGCGCCTGGACAGCGGCCGGCCGAGTCCCACCTGGCCCTGGTGGCCGATGGGGGAGAACAACGGCCAGCGCTCCACAGCACCCAGTTCCACAGCGTCTAACGCCGCAGTGCCCAACGCCACTGCACCCAATGTCACGGCGCCCAACGCCGGCGGGCCGTCCCGGGCTGAGATCAGCCCAGCTGATCTCGAGCAGTCATGCTCGACAGCGTCCTCGGCCAGGGCCGCCCCGAGCTCTTCGATCCTCACCCGTGCCATTCGCCACCCCGCCGCTGCCACCAGGAGCCAGGCCGAGTGCCAGCGAGAGAGCGCGCAGCGGGGGCAGGCGCCCGGTGGCGAGCCGATGTCGAGCCGTCCGGCAGCCCAGGCCACGTCGAGGCCCCGGAGCCGCCTCACCTGGTCCCGGCTGAGCCCTGCCGCGCACACGAGGGCCACGATGGCGGCGTCGCGCCGCCCTACCAGGCCGGCTGGCCAGCCTCCCACCGGGGCCGACCGGAGCGCTCTGGCGACCGCTTGGGGGTCGTAGCGGTCCCTCTGGCCGGCCACGCTCGAGGCAACCAGGGCGTCCCTGCCGGGTGCCCCGGCCCCAGCTGTCGAGTGGGCAGCGTCTATGGCCCGTGCCCGGCGTGCCAGTGTGGCCCGGCCGGCGGGAGCGTCCTCGAAGAACGCGAGCACCGTGCCTGGCGAAGCAGGCAGGGCCTGCTCTCCCGCAGCTACGCACCAGTCGACGAACAACGCCCAGTCGGAGCCTCCTCGGTCCATGGGGACATTCTGCGCCACAATGGTGGGTGCTGATCGGGCTGGTCGTCAGCCGCCCCGAGCCACGGACTTGCTGCCGTCTTCGTTACCGGTCGATGGTCACAACGATCTGAACGTCTTGAGCGGGCCAAGATCACGGCCCAGGCGCCTTCGTCGTAACCCCGAAGCACCCCCTGCTCAGTGCGAAGATCTCGACGGCTTGTTATGGCCAGCTGTTGAGCCGGTCAGGCTGGAGCAACGCTGGATAGTGGGCTAGCTGAGACCGAGCAGCGTTACCGTTCTCTTCAATTGTCGGCATCTGCGTACTTTGCGCGCTCGTCCCGTGACGCTGCGTAGTCGCCCATGATGAGTGGTCGTAACGCTACCGTCAGCGGCCTTGATTTGACCAACCCTCTAGCAGTGGGCCTATTTTGAGCTACGTAAGGCCCGTGCCAGAGGACTGAGGTTGCTGGTGTGGGCCGAGGGAGAGGAGGCACAGATGCTCGGTGGCATCGTCGTCACCGTCGCGTGCCTGTTGTTGGTGGGGTACGCCGTTCGTATGATTACGAGGTTCGTCTGGCGCACTGGGATGGTGGTCATGGCCTCGGCGGCCCTCATGGTGCCCCTAACGGCCTTGTCCTCTCCAGTAGCGTCTGCTTCGGCGGGCCGCCCCGTCGTGTTGGCAGCGCACGCCTCTCCCTCCACGCTGCCAAGCTCCGGCGGGGCGGTCACGGTCGTCGGGAAGGTCCGTGACGCCGTGACCTGCCGGCTGGCCGTCCTTCGCGACCACGGCGTGAAGGTCGCTCTCCCCAAGCCGGCCAACTGTGCTGACGGCTCGTACCGGGCACAAGTCGGGCTCGGGCCGGACCTCGGTCACTCGCCCGTAGTCGTGAAGCTCGGGCTCTTCGCCGGCTCGGCACGGGGCGTGTTCTACGTCGTGGTGGCCGGAAGCCCTGCCCGCCCGGCAATCTTGGAGGCGCTGGCCAACCCTTGGGAGCTGCCGGCCAAAGGCGGGTGGACCACCGTTACCGGGAAGGTCCGCAACGCTCGGACCTGCCACCTCGTAGCGCTCGGGTGGAAGCATCCCACGCTGCCTTCACAGGACTGCTCGTCGGGCACCTTCACGGAGAAGCTGTGGCTCTCGGCCAATGAGAAGCACGTCGCCAAGTCTCAAGCCTTCGAGCTAGTGGCTACCGTCGGCGCCACCGCGATCGGGAAGTTCTTCGTCCGCTTGGCCGCTGCCCCGCTGCCGCCCCCTACGACGACTACGACGGCCGCGCACGTGACGACCACAACAGCGCCTCCTATTGTCGTTAGTAGCCCGCCGCCGGCTTTCGTGCTGCCGCCGCCAGTGGTGACGCTGCCGGCGACCACAACTAGCTCGACCACCACGACGACAGTCGCGCCCACGACCACCACGTCGTCGACTACAACAACTGTGCCGCCGACCACCACGTCGTCGACTACAACAACTGTGCCGCCGACAACTACGACGACCGTGGCTTCGACCACCACGACTAGCCCGACAACTACGACGACCGTGGCTTCGACCACCACTACGTCATCAACGACCACGACGACAGTGGCGCCCACGACCACCACAACAACAGCCGTCAACCCGAACCAGTACGTCCAGCCGGAAACGTCGCCTAACTGGTCGGGTTATGTGATGACAGGTAGCCAGGCGTACACCTATGTCCAAGGCACGTTCACGGTCCCCTCACTAACAACGAGTGAGACGTGCAATTCAATGGCGGCGCAGTGGGTAGGGATAGATGGCTCTGGACTGACCGGAGGACCAGGCGACCAAGACCTTATCCAAGCTGGGATCAACGAGACTGCTGTCGACCTGACGAATGGCACTTGCGGTGCGCCGAACAACTTCTACATTTCAGTTTGGTGGGAAATACTTCCCCAGTACCAGACACAGGTGCTGATCCCTTCTTGGGACAACGGGAACCCGGCCACGGATGTAAGCCCCGGCAACCAAATCACCGTGACAATCGGTCAGGTCAGTTCTAGCGATTGCACTTCGTTGTCATCTGGCTACACCTGCTGGGGCATCGAAGTTGAGGACGACACGACAGGCGAGACGTTCATCACGGATCAGCCCTACGACGGGCCGGGCTCCTCAGCGGAGTGGATCGTTGAGGACCCCTCGCAGGCCACCAATCCAAATTGCACGACCAATCCAAACCCACCACCATACGAGTGCCCGATGCCCAACTACACGCCGGCGGTGCAGTTCACGGGGCTAGACACCACGCCAAGCACCTACTCCAACCTGTACTCCGAGACCCTGGTCCAAAACGGAGTCGCAGTGTCAACGCCGTCCTCGCTCGCCGACAACTACGACTTCAGCGTTTCGTACACGGGCAGCACGCAAGCAGCACCCGAAGGGTCTGGAAGCAGGCTTCCTATTACGAGCTACCCGCTTGGCACTCCGGTCTCGACTGGTCACGGTGGCGTCGCGACACGACCATTCCCAACTAAGGGCTGAGCCGGTTACACCCGTCACGAGCCCCTACGTGAGGTAGAGGGGCACGAGAGTGTACTCCGTCAGCGGCTGAGCCAGCCGCGTCCTTCCTCCCTTGCGTCTGTCGGGCCATCCCACGGGAGGAAGGTGCACGCCGCCTTCCGTGCGGGCTGAGCAACGGGAACCACTGCGGCGAAGCCGCGGCTTGTAGCTGACCGGGGGGATTGCTCTCATTAACCCCCCTCGGGGCATGCGGGCTGTTAGGAAGGCGGCAGGCTCCCAAGGTACTCGGAGAGAAGCGTCGTAACCATAAGGGTGAGCCAGGCCTCCCGGTAGTCGAGCCAGATGCCTTGACCACTCCCCTCCGGGTGGTGCGGAGCGTTCACGAAGTCTGTCGTCGCCTTCCACAACGCGTCGAGGAACTGGCGCCTCCCATCGTCCTGCGACCACCCTTGTCGCCTGGCAATCACATTGGCGATGGGCTCTCTATCTGCTCCGAAGAACTCCTTCCACATGGTGAGAAGCCCTCGGCACGCGGCGACCGAGTCTTCGTACCGCCGGACGTCCAGCGCTACCTTCGCCTTGTCGAACTCGCTAGTGGCGTTCGGCTGGTCCGGCAGTCGTGGAGGCAGTAGCACTTCGATCAACCGGGCCCGGTCGTACCCGAGGCCTGGGAGCACGCTGCGTACCCAGGTCGAGGTTTCGACATTTACGCGTAGCGCCGAAGGCGGGTTGGCCGCCCAAAATACGACGGGCTCGGCGTACATGCCGTACTTAGCGTCCCATATCGTTGGCTGCGTTAGTTGCCCTGGGATTGGCACGTTGAAGTTCTTCAAGCCGATTATGGTCGGCTCAAGCCGGAGGTAGAAGGGGAAGATGTCGTCGCGGTTCATATGACGGCGGCGCTCAAGCTCCTCTATCTGGGCAGGCGTGAGGACGAAGCGCAACTCGACCTGGGCGCCGCCTCGGCTAGTTGACGAGGTTGACCCCGAGCGGACGCGAAATCCACCGACGAGGTCCACGCAAACGGGCGGACAAATGGCGGTCGCGGCTGAGAAGTTCTGGTCCGTGCCAAGGGCGGCACGCAATCGCCCGAGCGCAAGCGGCGCCTCTTCCGGCTGGTTGTCGAGCTGGACCTCCAAGGGGACAACGAGCTGGGGGTTGATGGGGCCACCTTCGCCACGGACCTCGGTGCCGTCCACAGAGATCTGCCCGATGTTCTGGCCGTAGAGGTTGATAAGGGTGCTGTTCGTCATGATGCTCATCTCCTTCACCTCGATCGCGTATAAGCGGCCCGGTGGTCGCCAGGGGTGGATTTACGTAATACAGCAGGTGCCGCGCTCGTAGGGCTCTGTAGCAATCACCTCGGTCATCGGGTCATAGCGTTCCAACACGAGGCTCCTCGTGCGAGGCTCGCCGAACCATGCGACATCGTATGCGAGTGGGACGAGCTCCTCGAAGTGGACCTGGCTATCCTCGCTCATGCCGCCACCTCCGCGGCGAGGCGCTCGGCCTGCTCCATCACCAGTAGGACGGCGGACGCTTGCCTGTCGGGCGGGTAGTGGTACTTGGTGAGCAGGCGGCGGACCTTGCTCCTGAGCAACGCCCGGACCTGTTCCTTCTTTTCCCAGTCCACACTCGTGTTGGCCCGCACGAGGTCGACGAGCTCCTGGGCGATGCGCTTCAGGGTCTCGTCCCCGAGCTCGAGCACTGCCGAGTCGTTCTGGCGCACGGCGTCGTAGAAGGCGAGCTCGTCGTCGCGGAGGCCGAGCGAAGCACCTCGGTCCTGTTCGGCCCGGAGCTCCTTGGCGAGCTCGACCAGTTCAGCGATCACCTCGGCCGCGGTCAGCGAGCGGTTGTTGTAGGCCTTCATGGCCCGCTCCAGCATCTCAGAGAACCGCCGCTCTGCCACCACGTTCCCACGGGCCACAGAGCGGACCTGGTCGGCAAGCAGGCGGCGCAGCATCTCGACCTGGAGGTTGGGGTGGGGGCTCGTAGCGGCCCGACGGGCGAAGTCGTCGTCGATGAGCGAGATGTCGGGCCGGGCCATGCCGACGGCTGCGTAGATGTCGACGACCCCGGAGGCGACGACGGCCTCGGAGACCACCTGGCGGAGGGCTGTCTCCACCTCCACGTCGTCGCCGGCCCCTTCACCGGCGTCGCTCGTGACCCGGCGGTACTCGACGGCGACGGCCTGGAAGAAGGCGAGGTCGTTCCGGGAGCGAGCCGCCTCGGGGGACGCGGCGACGAGAGCGAAGGCTTGCCGGGCACGGCGCTCCTGGCGCAGGAACCGCTCGGGCAGCTCTTCGTCCTTGCCGGCGAGCAGGTGGTCGAGGGCGGCCATGATCGCTTCGAGGCGCGCCCTGTCCGAGCCGGAGGAAAGCGCCTCCCGCCAAGGACAGCCGTAGAGCAGCTCGTCGCAGAGCTCGTGGGCCTCCTCCAGGACGAACAGCACCTCGTCCAAGGGGGCGCCGAGCTCCTTGCCCGCCCGGTCGCGTTCGGTGTAGTCGGCCAGGGCCGAGCGAAGGCTCTCGGCGATGCCGATGTAGTCGACGACGAGCCCGC
>DAHWQF010000159.1 GCA_027334785.1 Acidimicrobiaceae bacterium | reverse complement strand
CGGACGGGACTCTCACCCGCTGGGTTGATCCAGTTTCCAGGACGCACCACGCTGGCAGCCTAGGCGACTTGCTCGACCGGTGGCTGGACGACATCAGCCCGCACCGTTCCGGGTACACGATGAAAGAGTACCGGCGCCTCGTGGAGCGTCACATTAAGCCAGCACTCGGGGCGCAGAGGCTCGACAGGGTCTCGGGCCAACAACTGGACCGTTTCTACCGGGCGCTTTCGGAACGCGGCCTCTCGGACGCGTCCGTAAGCCGTCACCATTTTCTGCTGCACGCTGCCCTCGGACGTGCCGTCAAGTGGGGCCTGCTTGGTTCGAACCCGGCCGACCGCGCCACACCTCCCCCACTCCCACGGTCAGACGTGTCTGCCCCGGAAGTCTCCCAAGTGCAGCAGTTGTTGGCGGCAGCCGAAGCGGACAAGGACTCGGTCCTTGCTGCCGCGATAGCGCTCGCTGCTGTCACTGGCGCCAGACGGGGCGAGCTTTGCGCGCTGCGGTGGTCGGACATCGATTGGGAGAAGCGCACCCTTCGCGTGGCCAGATCCCTCACGGTCATACACGAGGAGGTTACGGAAGGGCCGACCAAGACTCACGCCAAGCGCTTGGTCGCTATAGACAGCGCCCTCGGGGCGGTGCTCACCAAACGCCAGCACGACCAACACGACTACGCCGAGTTGGTCGGCGCGTCGCCGGCCGACGACCCCTACATCCTCTCTCGGTCGGCCGACGGCGCCACGCCGTGCCTCCCCAATGGGCTTACGGCTGCGTACAGGCGCACCGCTTCCAAGCTCGGCTTCGCCAGTCACTTCCATGAGCTTCGTCACTTTTCCGCCACGACGGCCATAGCAGCCGGCATCGACGTTCGTACTGTCGCGGGTCGCCTCGGGCACGCGGATCCGTCCGTGACCTTACGGGTGTACGCGCACGCCCTAGAGCAACGCGACCGCGAGTTGGCGGGGTTCCTAGGATCGGTTGTCCTCGGCGCCCTGGACCCTGTCTCGCCGGCCGACCAACCGAACGTGCCGGCGCGGGCCGAACTAGAAGCCCGCGATAAACGGGCAAAGGTGGAGCCGGAAACTCAACCAACAGGTTGGGCGGCACTGTCCTCGCTCCCGTGGACCGCAGCATGAAGTCTGATGAGGCTGACCCGCCACCGGCACCCGAGCTGGAAGGCGCCGGGTAGTTCGCCACGCCGAGCCAGGTCATAGGCCAGGTCCTTGGAGATACCGAGGAGCCTCGCCGCCTCGGGCACCGAGACCACGTAGGGGTCACTTCTGGCCACGGCTTGCCTACCGCGCTCTTGGCTGGGCTCGTCCAACGCAAGAAAGCCACGCCCCTTTCTGCCCACGAGTCGTGCGGTAGCTTCAAGCGGCTTGTCTTTAGGCCGTTCGCTCCACCGTTCCACCGTGTCACCTCATTTCGTATAGGCCCACCCTTTGGGCCTCTCTTGTTTGGGGCCGAATTGGCAATAGGCCGTCTCAGCCGGCGACGGCGCTCTGCAGGGAGGACTAGGGCGCGCCAGCGTCGCGCTTGGCGTCGCGGCCGCTGTAAGCCTGGGACTCGAGGTACGCCTTCGGGCCGACGGCCTTCACTTGCGCGGCGAAGTCAGCGAGGAAGTCGGCCACTTCGTCCAGGCGGTCCCCATATTGGCGCTCTACCTCGCGAAGGCGCCTCTTGCGCCATGTGCGGAAGTGGTCGTGCCAGGCGCCGGTCGCCTTGCTGGCACCGAGGACGGTCATCAAAGCTTGGTCTGCTTCGTCTGGGTCCTTTACACCGATCTCGGCCAAGCGCTCGTCGAGGGGGGCGAGCTGGCGCTCGTGGCCGAGCACGGCCGCGTAAAGCTCGACCATGGGCCGGCCAGTGTCGGCGAGCCGAAGGCGTTCGCGCCCCGGAGGGGGGACGAAGAAGTAAGCGATGGGGACGTCGAAGACGACTGACAAGAGGTACAGCTCGTGGGCGTCGAAGCGCCTCCGGCGCTCGCCGTCGAAGCCGTGCTCCATAGCCGAGATCGAAGCCTGAGGGAGCGTGTGGCCCGTCAGTCGGGACAGCCGGTCAGCGACCTCCTGCTGGGTCCAGCCTTGGCGCTCCCGGATGGCCTTCAGGTTGTACGACACCACGGCGTTGACGTCGAGGCCGCGGCAAGCCTCCTCCTCGGCCTCCGTCCCCTTCTTGCGAGGCCTCACCAGGTGCCTCTCATTGCTCCCTGCATTGGCTCACAACACTACCACATATGAGGCTAGGATGCGGGGACGTTGTGGACCATAGCGGCACGACATCACGACGACTCGGAGCGCACGTCGCTTCGCCACAGTGCCACGACAGCCACGACCGCTCCCCGGTCGTGAGCAGTTGCAAGCCATCACGTACCAGCGTGCCGAGCACCAAAGAGCGGCGCTCTCTTCGCTCACGTCTCCGCACAACGAACCGGCCGTCACCTCGGCCAGGCCCCCCGACCCCATTACCCGGCGGCTTCCCAAGACAACCACGCGTTCTTGGAGGACCGCCACAACCCGTACCGCAGCAGTAACCCCCCCCTGGCTCTCCAGGAGTCTTATCGCCCTCGCCGCCAAGGCCCAAAAAGCAGAACACGATTGCAACCGACCGGTTGCCCCTGTAAACGGCCCATCACTTCTGGCCACGAACAACGGAGGCAAAAGCTATGGCTTGGATGCGAGTAATGGGTGCCGAGGACGCGTTTGGTGCACGCGAAACGGCCGGGGATGGAGCTCGTGGTGTCCGCCCAGAAGTCCGTCGCGCTGCTCGGCTTGGTGGGCCGGGCTGAGGACATGCACGCCATCTTGGACGCCGAAAGGAGGCGACGATGGCTTACCTCGACGCCTGGATGAGGGACCTCGGAGGACGACGGGGACGTGCACAAGAGCGCGTCGCGACCGACGGCTTGGTCTTCGCGCGTACCCGTCATGCCACTTGGCGGGGCGGCGACCCCGAGCCCCATGACCACATCTTGGTAGCCAACCTATGCCATATGGCCGACGAAAAAGGTGGGTGGAAGGCGCTCGACACAGCGGCCCTTCGCGACATCCTGCACGCCGCCACGGCCGTCCCATCGACAGGCGAAGTTGTGCCGAACCCAAAGCACCTGTCCCGTTATGCACGCCGCATGGCGCTCCAGCGTCACTCCGTGGTCCGACCAGGGGCAACGGCCGTCTGGACCTCGGCAGCTTCCCAAGGCCAAGCTCGCCAAGGCGCACGCAAAAGTTGCTGCCGCTCGCTCGGACGGCATGCACAGGCTCACCACGCCGTGGCTAGGTCGGCTGCGACGGGCTACGTGGCGCCATTTGAGCATGTGGTGGGAAATCGCGAAACCGCGGCAATGTTCGGCCGTCTTATTTGGTGTGAGCCCCGGAAGTGCCGGGCACCGTATCGGCGCCGGCGTTGTCGGCGTCAGAGGGCGAGGAGCGTCCCATGTCACGTCGTCAGTTCGGCTATCTCGTCGGGTTCCTGCTCGTCTGGCTGGCCTGGGCCGCCTCTTGGGTGGTCGTGGCCGCGTTGGCCGCCGGCGTGGTGGGCTACCTAGTCGTGCGCGCCTTGGAAAGCGACATCGACTTCGGCGAACTCACCGAACGCTTCCGAAGCGACCGGCGCCCATAGCAAGCGCGCTAACCCTCACCCAGCAGCTGATCGCTGTCCCAACCACCAAGGAGGTTTTCCCGTCATGAGTGACCCATCGCCGCGCACCACCAGCCAGGCTCCCAGTACGGACCTGAAGCCAGAGACATCAGGCGCCGGAGGGCTTCCCCAACCCTCGGCTGCCATAGAGCATCATCGCACGGGTGCCCGGTTGCAAACCGAGCGTGGCATCACCCGGATCTCCGACATCGTGGTGTCCAAGATTGCCGCGTTCGCGACCAAGGAGATCCCCGGCGTGCAGGCCATGGGCAACACCATGGCCAGGGCTTTCGGCAGAGCGCGTTCGCTGATCCCAGGCGCGTCCAGCGACGCCTCCAGCCAGGGCGTGGCCGTGGAAGTCGGTGAACGTCAGGCGGCGATTGACATCGACATCGTCGTCTACTACGGCCAGAGCGTCGTCGAGGTGACCGAAGCCGTCCGGGCCAACGTGATCAACCGGATCGAGGGCATGACTGGGTTGGAGGTCGTCGAGGTCAACATCAGCGTCAACGACTTGTACATCGAGCCCCCCGAGTCCGGCGAGCAGTCCGAGGGCAGCCGGGTCCAGTGACGTCGCCTGCCGCCCACCGTACCGTTGTGGCCCAGGCGGTGGCCGAAGCCGTCAAAGCGGTCCCCGGGGTGGCCCGGCTGTCGCCGGGGACCCAGGTCGAGGTGGCCACACAGTACGCGGGTGGAAAGGTCATCGGTGTTGGCCTCAGCGCGGAGGTCGTCTTCGTCCACGTCGTGGTCGATCTTCTTCCCGTGGCTCCTGTGGCCGAGGCCGTCCGCTCGGCGGCAGCAACCGCACTCGCCAGTCTCGGGGATCGCCGGCGCGTCGAGGTCGTGGTCGAGGATCTAGACCTTGTGGACGGCCGCCTACCCATGAGCTACCGGGACCTGCGGTGAGGGCCTTCAACCGGCTCCTCGGCTTGGTGGTAGGCCTTGCCCTCGTCGGCGGCGGCGGCTTTTGTGTCGTGGAGGTGATCCTGGCCGCCATCGGGCACAGGTTCGTCGTCATCCCCGGGCGCTCGTGGTTGGCATCGTTGCGAACTACTTCCTGGTCCACCACCACTGTCCTCGTCGTCGTGGCAGCCATCGCGGCGGTCGGGCTGGTGTTGTTCGGCGCGGAGACGCGTCGCTGGCACCGCTGGAGATTGGAGCTGCCCACCAGCGCCCGAGGTGCCCGCTGGTGGGTGTCGAGCCGCTCGCTGGAGGCCCATGTGCGCCGCCGGGTGCTTGCTGAGACGCTTGCCTCCCGTGCCCGGCTCCACCTGGTCCCCCGCCGGAGGCGTTGGAAGGCCAAGCTCAAGGCCGTGGCGCCGACCTCGGTCAGGGCGGAGATCGAAGCAAGCGTTCGCAAGGCGCTCGACGGGGTGGGGGCGCCGCCTCGTAGCAAAGTCAAGGTCAAAATCTCTCCCCCGAGAAAACTCGCATGAGCGACCGGGCCAACCGCATCCTGTGGGTCTTCGTCGCCGTGGTCCTCATGGCCGCCGGAGGCGTCGGGCTCAGCTTCTCCCTGGGAGCGTGGGGGACCTCGGCCGCACACGCCGACATCATCACCTCGACCGAAGTGAGGTGGTGGCGGGAGGGGAGCTGGATGTCGTTCGCCTCGGCGGCGTTCATCGGCTTGGTCGTCTTCGCGCTCGGTGGGGTCCTGGTCCGAAGCCAGCTGACCCGCAACGAAGGGCGGTCCCGGCTCGATGACTTCAATCTCGATCGGGCCAACAGTCCGGACCCCACCCGCCGAGGCCGGACCATCGTGCGCGCCGCCTCGCTGAGCCACGCCTTGGAGGGCGACCTCGAGCGGATCCCCGGGGTCGAGCGGGCACTGGTCGGGCTCTTCGGCACTCCGCTTGACGCGGAAGTCCGTGCCCGCCTGCGGGTCGACGACAACGTCGATTTCGGCCGCGTCGCCGAGCAGGTGCGCGATTGCCTCGCCCGGCTCCACCGCACCACCCAGGTCAGCCCGAGCGACGTCGACCTCACCGTGACCCTAGTCAAAGCCGACTCGGCCCGCGTCCAGTGACAACCCCACCGAACGAGGCGGGCGCGGCGTGGCAGGATGGGCGCTGTGGACCCCTATGAGGCCTTGGGGCTGGAACGTTCGGCCGACCCGGCTGAGATTCGCCGAGCCTTTCGTGCCCGCGTGTGCCAGCTCCATCCCGACCTCGGGGCTCCGGGCGACACAGCCGATGACTTGCGAGTAGTGCTGGAGGCCTACGCACGCCTGCACGGCTGTCCACCTGAGACCACGGTGAGCGCCAAGCGGCCCGCTGCTCCGGCGAACCTCTGCTTCTACCGGCGCCAGCGCCTCATCCCTGCCGTATGGACCGCCTTGGGACGGGCCCTGCGTCGCTACCACAGGCCGGCCCGGGTGCAATAGATCGTCACTCATCCCCCACGATGGCGTCTGGGACCGAGGAGAGGAGCGACGCCTGGCTGGTGCGAGCTGCCCACGACGGGGACCTCGGCGCATTCGGGGTACTGGTGCGCCGCCACCAAGACCGTGTCTATCGCGTCTGCCTGCGCATGCTCGGGGATGTCCCCGAAGCTGAGGATGCCACCCAGGACGTATTGGTGCGGGCCTGGCGATCCCTCGACCGCTATCGGGGAGACGCGGCGCTGTCCACCTGGCTGTACCGCCTTACACTCAACCGCTGCATCGACCTTATTCGCGGGCGCCGCCAGTTGGAGGACCTGTCCGATGACCTTGCCGACCCAGGTGACCAACCCGACGAGTTGGTGGAGGCCAGTCAGCTCTCTCAGGTCCTCGGCGAGGCGGTCCAGGCCCTCACCTTCGAGCAGCGAGCTGCGTTCGTGCTCCGATACTCGGAGGGCCGTAGCTATCGGGAGATCGCAGGTGTCCTCGGGGTGAGCGAGGCAGCGGTTAAAAGCCGGCTCAACCGGGCGAGGACCGAGCTGATGAAGGCCATGGGAGCCTGGGTATGAGCCTCGGCCCGCACCGCCGACTTTCGTGCGGGGCCGACCCGGACATCCTCGTCGAGCACATCGCCGAGGGCACCCCGATCCCCGAGCAGTCCCACCAGGCCAGTTGTCCAGCCTGCCAGGCTGCCATGGTCGAGCTCAAGACGGTCTGGACACCGGTGCTCAAATGGGCCGCAGAGCCTGTGCGAGCGCCGGCTTGGCTGTCTGGTGCCGTGATGACCCGGGTCCGCGCCATGGCCACCTCGCCCGCGGTCCTTGTGGAACGGACGTCGCGGGGCACTACGGAGGTGACCGAGTGGGCGTTGGCGCTCGTCGTCGCCATGGCCGCCCGGGCCACTCCAGGCCTGGTTGCCGCGGGTGAGCCAGCTCGCCAAGGCGGCCGGCGACCCTACCGTCTTGGCGGTTCCCAGTCGGTGGAGGTAGCGGCCCGGAGTGTAATGATCGCCTGGGACGGCGCTGCGATCCGCGTGGCCCTGTCCATCGCGGTCGAGATGGGTTACGCCGTTGACGAGGTGGCCGGGGCTCTCCGCCACCATGTCACGCTCGACCTGCGCCGCCTGGCCGGGATCGAGGCCAGCGCGGTTGACATCGAAGTAATCGACGTGATGCCCATGGAGGCCGTATAAGCGGCCTTGGGGTACCCACTTAGCCGGGGTGGTTGAGGCATGACGTCGTGGGTTGTGATCAGAGCGCCGGTGGCGGGCGTTCACTATCCGGCTACTATCCGGCCTCGATGGGCGAGTTCCTGGCC
>DAHWQF010000158.1 GCA_027334785.1 Acidimicrobiaceae bacterium | reverse complement strand
CCGCCACAACCTCGGGGCGCTCGAGCTGGTGCCGCTCCTCGCCGGCGAGCTCGGCGAGCGGCTGGGCGAGTTGAGCCCGCCCTAGCCGGCGGGGGCGAGGCCGGCGGGGGCTGGGCCGGCGGGGCCCGCCCGACTTCTGGGTGCACTCACGCTTTCTCGGGGCAGCGGCCCGTCGTATTGCGACGCCGGGTGCACCCGGAAGCCAAAAGCGCGCCGAGAAAGACCTTTTCAGCAGCTTCTCGGTGCGCTCGGCGGCGCGCGGTTACGGCTGGCGGCCACACTTCGCCACAGTTCGTGAGGATGCAGCGGACGGCCGCCACTACATGCGTTGGGGGGCGGCGATCCCGAGGAGGGAGAGCCCTCTCTCGAGGACCGAGCCGGACAGAGCGCACAGCACGAGCCTCGATGACCTCGTCCCTGGGTCAGGTGCGCGGAGCACCGGGCAGTGCTCGTAGAAGTTCGTGAAAGACGTCGCCAGGTCAAACAAATACCCGCACAACTTGTGCGGGCTGTAGGTAGCCAAGGTTGCTTCGACGGCATCGGCAAAGCCGAGCAGGCGTTTGGCCAGCTCCCGTTCCTCTGGCTCGGCAGGAGGGAGAACCAGCCCGGGCTGGAGAAAGGACTCTCGGAGCCTGCCGGCGCCCTCCTCTTCGACCGCTCCACCGCCGGCAGGTCCCGCCGCCCGAGCAGCTCCTGGCTCGCCGGTAGCTCCCGTCTCGCCGGCAGCTCCCGCCGCCCGAGCAGCTCCTGGCTCGCCGGCAGCTCCCGCCTCGCCGGCAGCTCCCGCCTCGCCGGCCGGGCCTCCGGCACTGACCTGCGTCCGCTCGCGCCGCGCCTCCTCGACGGTCCCTGCTGCGCGCCGCAGGATGCTGCACACACGGGCGTGGGCGTACTGGATGTAGGGGGCCGTGTTGCCGTCCAACGAGAGCATCCTGTCCCAGTCGAAGCGGTAGTCCCTGGTGCGGTCGCTGGCGAGGTCGGCGTACTTCACGGCGCCGATGCCGACGGCCTCAACCAGCGCCTCGATTGCGCCGGCGGTGCCAGGTACCGGGCCGGCGCCACCAACCGGGCCGGCGCCACCGGGTGAGGGGACTACGGCGGCGCCAGTACCACCCGCGTCACCGGCCGAGCTCACCCCGCCAGGGCCGGCCTCGCCGGCCCTGCCCTCACCCTCCCCTCCGGCCCGAGCGAGGAGCAACGAGCGGGCGCGGTCAACCGCCTCGTCAAGCAACTCGGCGAGCTTCACCGTGCCGCCCTCTCGGGTCCGGAACATCTTCCCGTCTGGCCCCAGGATACTGCCGAAGCCGACGTGGACCGCTTCCGCGTCATCGGGGAGCCAGCCAGCCATGCGGGCAGTCGCGAAAACCATTTGGAAATGCTGGGTTTGAGGCAGGCCCACCACGTACACGAGAAGCCTGGCCCCCAAGCGGTCGACCCGGTCCCTTATGGCTGCGAGATCGGTCGTGGCGTAGGTGTAGCCGCCCACGGAGTTCTGGACGATCAGGGGCAAGGGCTTGCCATCCCGGTTGGAAAAGCCGGGAGGGAACACGCACATCGCGCCCTCGCTTTCCACCAAGAGCCCGGCCTTGCCCAAGTCGGACACTACGCCTGGGAGCATCGGGTTGTAGTAGCTCTCCCCGACGACGTCGTCCCTGGTCAACTTGGTGCCCAGCCGGCGGAAGGCAGCGTCAAAGTGGCTCACGCTGCGCTGCACCAGCGCTTCCCAGAGCTTCAGCGTCTCGGGGTTCCCAGCCTGCAATAGGACCACCCGGCCCCGGGCGCGCTCGGCAAACGTGGGGTCGATGTCGTACTGGGCACGCGCAGCCTGGTAGAACTTCTCCAGGTCGCCTACGGCCAGCTCTTGGGCCGCCCCGGCCTCGCCGAGGTCGAGGAGGTGCTCGATCAGCATGCCAAAGGGGGCCCCCCAGTCCCCCACGTGGTTCTCCCGGACGACCTCGTGGCCACTGGCCTCCAGCAACCTGACGATGGCGTCCCCGATGATCGCCGACCGAAGGTGGCCTACGTGCATCTGTTTCGCGGCGTTGGGAGAGGCGTAGTCAACGACGGCCCTCGCCGGCCGCGCCGCCTTGGTGATACCAAGGTCCGGGTCGATGGCCAACGACCGCAGCCCGTCGGCCAGGAACTCGGGGGAAAGGGTGAGGTTGATGAACCCCGGGCCGGCGACCACGGCCTCGTCGCAGACCTGCATGAGCCCGCGCGCCTTGGCCGCTTCCAGGACCTCCGAAGCCACGTCGCGGGGCGGTCGCCCGAGCGACCTCGCCAGGGCAAGGGCACCGTCCACCTGGAAGTCGGCTCGCTGGGAGGGGCGCAGCCCGCTTGTCGCGCCAGCCAGCAGCCCGTCGAAAACGGGCCCGAAGACGCGCTCCAATGCCGCGAGCAGGCTTGCCATGACATCATGCTCTCATCTCGGCAGGCCGAGCGGCCAGCCGGTTATCCTTGCGCTTCGACATGGCCTGGAACGACGGCCCTAGCGGCCCACCTGTCCTCTCCCTCTCCGGCGTCGACGTGTACCGGTCGGGCAAGCCCGTCCTTCTCGGCATCAACTGGGAGGTGCGGGAAGGCCAACGCTGGGCCGTACTCGGCCCAAACGGTTCCGGTAAGACCACTCTCGTCCAACTCGCCTCCGGCTACCTCCACCCGGCCCGGGGAAGGGTCGAGATTCTCGGGCAGAGGCTCGGCCGGGTCGACGTGCGCTCGCTCCGCCAGCAGGTGGCGGTGGTGTCAGCCAGCGTCGCTCGCATGGTGCACCCGCGGCTCTCCGCGCTCGAGGTAGTCGTGCCAGCAGGAAGGGGAGCCCTCGAGCCCTGGTGGCACGACTACGAGCCAACCGAGTGGCAGCAGGCCCGTGCGCTCCTCACTGCCGCCGGCTTCGGCCACCTAGCTGAGCGGCCCTTCGGCCAGCTCTCGGAGGGCGAACGCCAGCAGGTGCTGCTGACCAGGGCCCTCATGTGCTCTGCCCGGCTCGTGCTCTTGGACGAACCGTGCGCGGGGCTCGACATGGGAGGCAGGGAACGCCTCCTCGGCCGCTTGGCCGCCCTCGCCGAACTCGGTTCTGCGCCGCCGGCCGTCATGGTCACCCACCACGTCGAGGAAATACCGGCTGGGTTCACCCACGTGCTCCTGCTCCGCCAGGGGAGCGTCCTCGCCTCGGGGGAAGTCGAGGGCACCCTCACGGCCGAACACCTGAGCGAGTGCTTCGGCGTACCCCTTACCCTCCGGCACCTCGACGGGCGCTGGACCAGCCGGATGGCCGCGTCAACACCTGTGCCCCCGTCCGGCTCGGGTGTGCTACCTGCCGTCGGCGAGCGCGCCTAGTGCGCCGGGAGCAGGCTCTCTAACCGGTCGTTGATGTCCGAGACTGAGTAGAGGTTGCGCCGCAACGTCTCGGTCAGCCAGCGCTCCACCTCGACCCGCTCCGGCCCCTCGCCGAGAGCGCCCCACAGATCTAGCAGCCGGTCCTGCACGGTGGACGCGGGGACCGACACCTGGTCAGCCAGTTCGCGGAGCCAAGCCTCCGCCACGTCGACGGCGCTCGGGCTATCGCCCTCACCATCAGCCACCGCGTAGCCCTTCACCATGTCACTGGTCTCGGTCACGTTTCCATGGTAGGCGGAGGCACCCACTAGCGCTGGCCACACTCTTCGTAGGCGCCTCCTACCATCTGCTCACCCTCCGTACAACCACTAAAAGTAGCAATCCTCACCCTTTGACACCGCTATCTGTCACCTTCCGCGCGAAGCGAGAGGAGCCAACTGTCACAGGCTGGGCCGCCCGACAGCGCCGCCCACGACCGCTTTTGCCGCTATTACCCGTTGCTTGCTACTTATTGGCGCTGGTCAGATATAAATTTCGAGAGAGAACTTGACTGGCGCCCGAACCCTGCCGTAATCTAATCATCCTACAAATACGAGCCCTTTGGTTGGTGTTCGCAAAACACCCAAAATAGAGCCTTTTAGCAGGTTGGGTGGGGCACAGGTGTGCCGCTGAGTGGCCCTGCCGGAGGGTGACGTCCCGCCACCGCGTGGAGAGGTGGCTGGAGCGCGTGTGAGCAGGACCGCTTCTGGTACTTGCCCACCAAGCCTTGGTGGGCGGCGGTAGTTCGCGCGACCAAGAGGAGGAGGACCAAGTGCCGACAAGACAAAATGGCGCCTCGCGCCGTGGTGGTCAACTCGGCCCGGCCCGGCGCCGGCTCGTGACTGCCAGCAGCGCAGGCCCGCCGTCCGTCCGCGAAGGGCGCGCCTGGCGCCTTCTCGGCGTCGCCATGCCGCTCGTAGTGGCGGCGGCCGCCAGCACCCCTGCCGCCGCCGCTGTCCCCTCCCACACCTCGGCCGAGCACCCCAACTCCCCTCGCGGCGTCAAGAAACCAAGCTCTGCCGGGGCTGGGACCCGGACAGGGGCCATCAAAACAGCCGAGTTCGGCCTCGACAAACTGATGGAACATCTGCATCTCTGGCCGACGCACGGGCCCCCTACAACAGCACGCGAGCAGTGGGGCGGAGCACACCGCCACCGAACAGCCAAATCCTACAAGGAACACTCGCCTGCCATCCCAGGCGTCGTAGCGGCTTTCGGCGACGCGGCACCCTCGGGCGAGCACCGCTCCACCAGTACAAACCTCGTTGGCGTGGCGCCGGCCCACTGCGGCCACGGCTACTGGGCCGTCAGCGCCACCGGACGGGTTTTCCCCTACGGGTGTGCGGGATTTTACGGTTCGCTGGCCCGCCGCCCGCCAGGCGGCGCGGCCGGTATCGCCGCCGCGCCCGGCGGTCGAGGTTACTGGGTCGTATCGCGAGACGGGGACGTGTACAGCTTCGGCGGCGCCCGTTTTTACGGCTCTCTCGGCCATAGGCCGCTCCCGGCCCCCGTCGTCGGCATGAGCGCCACGCCCGCCGGCCATGGCTACTGGCTCGCCACGGCCAACGGGGGCGTATACTCCTTTGGGAACGCAAGGTTTTTTGGCTCTCTTGGCCACTCGGGCGCCAGCTCACCCGTGGTTGGCATCGCATCATCCCCCCGCGGTAGTGGCTACTGGCTTGCGACGGCTGGGGGCGGCGTTTTCAGCTTCGGGGGGGCCAGGTTTTTCGGCTCCGGGGCCGGGAGGTTTCCAGCCGCCCCGGTCGCGGCCGTCGCTTCGCCCCCCTCCGCCGAAGGTTATTGGCTCCTCACCTCCGGCGGGCACGTCTATTCGTTCGGCCACGCACCAAGGCTTGGATCTGTGCAGACAAAAACTGGCACAAGAGCGAGCTCCCTTGCCGCCACGCTCGACGGACGAGGCTTGTTCGTGGCCACAGCCGAGGCCGCGGCAGCCAATAAGCCGCAGTCTTTCTTTACCTCAAAGCTAAAAGAGCACCGGGGGGCCGTGACCCGAGAGGGCACGGAGCAAAAGCCCGACCAGGGACAGGAGCTGGGCGCCCTCCGCTACCTCGGGACCTTCATGGTCACCTGCTACGACATGACCGGCATCACGGCGTCAGGGGCCGTGGTCGGCCCCGAGAGCGTAGCCGTGGACCCGAGCGTGATCCCCCTTGGCACCCGTATTTATGTACAGGGCGTCGGCACCCGGGTCGCCGACGACACCGGCGGCGCCATCATCGGCAACCATATCGATATCTGGGAGCCCAGCTATTCGACTTGCACGACTTGGGGGGTGCAAGAGCGAGCGGTTTATGCCGTGGTGTGACAATTCCTGCTCACCGTTTATTGTCTAGACCCCGCGCAACGCCACCACCCTCTTGCCATCGGCAGCATAAAGGGTGCCACCGACCGCCACCACCCAGGGGAAGTGGGTCGCCGGCGGAGCCAATGACAGGCTCTGCACCACCCGTCCATTGGCCGGGTTGAGTGCTACCAGTTCACCGGCCTCGGTCTCTTCGAACAACCGGCCCCCCGCCAGGAGCGGCGACCCCGGTCCCCCTGCCCCCGACCTCCACAAGACGCGGATTGACCGGCCGGCGACCCGGACAGCCACCAAACCGCCCGTGCAGGGGACGTAAATAGTGCTGCCCGACACGGCATCCGCTCCGTAGGCGCCTCCCCCGCTGCAGACACTGGTGGATGCGAGCTGCCCACCGATACCCCCGAGGTGGGGCACTCGGAGCAAGAAACCGGTGCCGGCCTTACCAACCTGGAAAGCGAGGCCACCCGGCAGGACAGCCGGGCCAGTCGAGCCGAGATCCAGGTCGGAAACGTTCCACTGGGCCCAGCTGGAGGGCGCGAAATAGGCGACCTGGCGCAGCGCCGGCGAGAGCTTTATGACCGCGTCGCCCCCGTCGAAGGCCTGGCCCGGCGAGGCCGAACTGTTGCCGGTAGCCAAGAGCAGGTCCCCGCCGGCCAGGACGTCGGGCCCGCCCACCTCCCAGACCGCCCCTTCCCTCGCCGTCGGTGTGCTCCAGTAGCTGAGAGGGTGGCCCGCCGTCTCGGGCACGGACACCACGGCGCCCTTGTAGTTGCCGCAGTCCCCGTAGAGACCGCCCAGGGCGACATAGACGTTGCCGTCCTCCAACTGGAGCGCGGCCCGCTGCTGCTCCGCCGCGGGGTCTGTGCCGGGCAAGACGAACTCCTGGCGCCGGAGCAGCTTGCCGTTTCGCGCGTCGAGGGCAACGGCCTCATGTTCGGGCTTCCCAGCGACGTTGGTCAGGACTACGGCCCAAAGCTCGCCCCGCTCGGCGTCGAGCACTGGCGTCCCGGTGATGCCCGACGGGCTGATGTCCCCGCACGGCAGGCCGCTCTTGACGGGGGTCGCCAGATGCGTACGCCAAACTGGCGCCCCCGTGGTCGAAGAAAACGCGTACACGCTGTCGTCTTCGGTGGCCGCAAAGACACAGCCGCCGGCCACGAGCGCCTCGCCGTAAAGGGCCCCGTCCAGCGGTGCAGTCTCCCACTCACGCGAAAGGGCCCCTGCCCGCCTGGTGATGCCGACCCCCTCCTGGCTGTGGGACGGGTTGCCCCCGAAGACAGGCCAGCGTGCCTGCCCCTGGCCCCCCGTCGGGCCGCAGGCGAGGTGGGCCGATTTGGCTGCGTGAGGAAACGCGCCCTGCGCCGAGGGAGCTGCAACGGCGGGGCTGCCGGCGCACATCAGCAGCAATAAAACGGCGAGGCCGACCGGCGCCTTCCAGGCCCGCCGGCCGCTAGGGTCGCCCGGCATGGCCCTATTGTGCCCGAACCGGCCCCGGTCCGGCCGGCCGTCCGCCCGCCGTACCGAGTGCCCCAGGTGCTGATGGGAACCTACGACGCCTTCTTGCTCCTCTCGTTCGGAGGGCCCGAGACCCACGACGAGGTGATGCCGTTCCTCCGCCGGGTGAGCGCCGGCCGGGGCATCCCCGACGAGCGGCTCCAAGCAGTCGCCGGACACTATTACGCG
>DAHWQF010000157.1 GCA_027334785.1 Acidimicrobiaceae bacterium | reverse complement strand
AAGAGCGCCAGCACGGCCAGCGCGATGACGGCCGAGACCCAGTCGATGACGCTGACTGCCACGAGCAAAGCCGCCGGCGCCGCCGCCGCAAGCACGAAGTCGGGCAGGCAGCGCCCAATGTAGACGTCGAGCGCGTCGAGGCCCGGTCCGGCGAGCGTGGCCAGGCTTCCCGGCCCGTCCCGGTGGGACGGGTGCACCGGTCGCGAGAAGACGGCTGCCGTGACGAGCTTGGAGCGCAGTTCGGACTTGGCCGCCGAAGAGCCCCAGGCGGCAACGAGCTCGCCGGCTAGTGCCGCCAGGGCGCGGATGGCGAACCCCCCTCCGAGCAACACGAACCACTGGGCCCGCAACCCGGTGCCGGCTGGCGCTCCGGGCATGGCCCCCGCCAGGAGGTGGGCAAGCCCGAGGGCTTGGGCCACCACGCCGGCGGTGGACAGCAGGCCAAGTGCCACCGAAGCTGCGAGGGAAAGGCGAACGGCCGGGAGGCGCACTAGGCGGGGGTCGAACGGGCGCCGGGATGGAGATAGCGACAGGGCCTGGCTTGTCAGCCCGCTGGCGGGCTTGGGCCCGCGGAGCTCGCCGGCCACCTCGCCCGCCCCGCCGGCCACCGGGCCTGCACCGAGCGCGCTCGCCGTCCCGCCGGCTGCCCCAGCCATGTCAGGCGTGCTGGGCCGTGGGCTGGCTCCCGGTGGGAATGGTCTCGCTCCCGTTGCCCGCCGGCGTGGCCCCGCCGGCGCGGGCCGGGCCGCCCGCGCCCGCCGACGGGCGTGCTGAGCGCGCCTCGGGGGGCCGGGTCAGGCGCTGGCGGAACACCCAGTACGTCCAGCCTTGGTAGAGGAGCACGAAGGGCATGAAAATGGCGGCCACGACCGTCATCACGACGAGCGTGTTGTGCTCTGAGGCCGCGGCTGCGATCGTGAGCCCGTTAGCGGCGTGGTTGCTGGCCGGGAAGACGGCGGGGAACATACGGCTCCACACGGCCCCGACGGCAGCCAGGACCGCAAAGCCGGTGGCGCCGAAGGCCCAGCCGTCTCGCCCGGCCCTCGCGAAAGAGGTCCCGACGCCGACGGCGGCGACGGCGGCTATGCCGAGGCCGAGAGGTAGCGCCCCTGTCAGTTGGCCGGGAACGGCGGGACGGCTGGCCACAGCCACCCAAGCCACGGTGCTGCCGAGCAGGGCGAGTGCCGCCGCCCCGACCGGCATGGCGAGCCGGCGGGCGCGCTCGGCGAGGCCTCCCGATGTCTTCAGCGACAAGAAGACGAGGCCGTGGAGCGAGAACAGCGCCAGGGAGGCGAGGCCCCCCACGATGGCGATCGGGTGGAGGAGGCCGGGTAAGCCCGCTTGATAGTGGCCACCGGGGAAGAGCGGGACTCCGTGCACGAAGTCGGTGAAGGCCACTCCCCACACGACGGCTGGGACGAAGCTCCCGAGGAAGTTGACCCAGTCCCAGGTCAGCCGCCAGCGGGGGTCGTCAACCTTGTTACGGAACTCGAAGGAGACCCCGCGGATGATGAGGAACAGCAACACGAGGAACAGCGCCAGGTAAAACCCGTTGAAGAGCCTCGCATACCAGAGCGGGAAGGCGGCGAAGGTGGCCCCGCCGGCCGTGATTAGCCAGACTTCGTTGCCGTCCCAGACGGGGCCGATCGCGTTTAGGCAAAGCCTCTTGTCCGTCTCGTCGCGCGAGACCAGTGGGGCGACTATGGAGACGCCGAAGTCGAAGCCCTCGAGGAACAGGTAACCGGCCCATAAAAGGCCTATTAGTGCGAACCACGTGGTGTTGAGGTTGGCAAATGGCTCCATCTCCTTTTCGTCTCCTCAGTAAATGAGCCCCGGTACTTCGGCCTCGGCACCAATGGGGCCGCCTTCGGCCACCTCGCCGCCGGCCCCTATGCCATCGAGGGGCCGGCGAGCCGCTCGGACCATTAGCCACGCGTCGATGACGCCGAGGGCCGTGTACACGACCACGAAACCGGCCAGGGTCAGCGCCACATCTGCGACGGAGAGGAGGGAGACACCCTTCCGCGTCAGCATGAGCCCCCAGACCACCCAGGGTTGCCGCCCCACTTCGGTGAAAATCCAGCCAAAAGTGTTGGCAATGAAAGGAAGTGCCATGCCCCACATGGCTGCCCTCGTGAACCACTTGCCTCCCGTGCCGGAAAGGCCGCCTCCCCCACGCCGGCGCGCTGCCCATATACCCCACCCGGACAGTAGGATCATCGCGATGCCTGCGCCCACCATGACCCGGAACGACCAATAGGTGAGCGGTATGAGCGGGATGTAGCTGCCCTTCCCGTACTTGGCGACATCGGCGGCTTGGAGGTTGTCTATGCCCTGAACGGTGCCGTTCCAAGAGAGGTTGGCAATGAGCGAGAGCAGGTGCGGGACCCGGATCTGGAATACGGGCTTTTGCTTGAGGTTGCCTATGGTGATCAGCGAGAAGCTGGCACCGCGCTCAGTATGGTAAAGGGCTTCGGCGGCAGCCATCTTCATGGGCTGGTAGGTGTCCATGAGCCTGGCCTGGATGTCGCCGGCAACGGCGACGAGGACCGTGGTGGCACAGGTAAACGCGGCCGAGAACCGTGCTCCTCGGAGGAAGGCCGACCGCTCGCCCGAGTTGGCAGCGCCCCGGTGGGCTCGCCAGGCGCTTATGCCGAGCATGAGGGCGCCGGCGGTGGCGAATGCAGCGAGGACCGTGTGGCTGAAAGCACCCCAGAGCACCGGGTTGCCTAGGATCGCCCAGAAGTTGGTGAGGACCGCTTTGCCCCCGACGACCTTATAGCCGACGGGGTGTTGCATCCACGAATTGGCGGCCAGGATGAAAAGAGCCGAGAGCACGGTGCCAAGGCTCACCATCCAGATCGTGGCCAGGTGCAGCCGGGGGGACAGGCGGTCGCGCCCGAAGATCCAGAGCCCTATGAACGTCGACTCCATGAAGAAAGCGAGGAGCGCTTCTATGGCGAGCGGTGCCCCGAATATGTTGCCTACGAAGATCGAGTACGCCGACCAGTTGAGGCCAAACTGGAACTCGAGGGTTATCCCGGTCACGACCCCGACCGCGATGTTGATGAGGAACATCCGGCCGAAGAAACGCGAGAGCCGGTCCCACTCGGCGTCGCCACGCCTGTAAGCGAGCGTCTGCATGAGCGCCACCAGGAACGCCAACCCTATGGTGACGGGTACGAAAAAGAAATGGAAGACCGTCACGACGGCGAACTCCCAGCGCGCCAGCGCTAGCTGCATGATGTCCTCCAGGTGTACGTCGGCCTGGTTGCCTCTCGAGTCTCGCTAGTCCTGTGCTTTGCGCGATAGGGCCAAAGGTCCCGCTGTAAGGGGCCTCCAACGTCCTATCGTCAGGTGATCCTAAGGGCATTTTCGCGCCGAGGGGCGACGCCGGGTCGGTTCCTTGTGTCACATCGCCCACTGAGCGGATATGGTTTTGGGGGTGGGCGACGGTTCTTTTCCGGCCAGGCGACGAAATGCCACGCCGCCCGCTCTCGTAGTGGGGTACGGGAGCTCGCTCCGGGGAGACGACGCGGTAGGCCAGCGGGTAGTACTCGAGCTCCAGAGGCAACGGGAAAAGACGCCGACCCTGGCGAGGGCACGTTTTGTCTTGGCCGAGTGCCTCACGCCGGAGTTGGCGGAGGACCTGGCTGGCGCCGGGGTAGCCCTCTTCGTGGACGCCGCCTGTGACGGCCGCCCGGCCGGGGAAGTAACCGTGCACCCGGTGGTAGCGAGCGATGCCACGACGGCAGCCGGGCCAGAGGGTGTAGCGGCCGGCGGGTGCTGGGACGACCTCAGGCCTGAAACCCTTCTGGGCCTCGCCCGCTGCCTCTACGAGGGCGTGCCGCCCGCTTTTGCCGTGAGTGTCGGGATCGGGCACACCCCCGTCGGCGAAGAGCTTTCCGCCCAGGTCGAGGCTGCCGTGCCGAAGGCTGTCCTGGCGGCCGAAGAGGTCCTCGAGACCTGGGAGGGCGGCGCCAAGTAGGGGCAAAGGCCTCTACTACGCCGGCACGGTAGCGGGCTACACAGGTAGCAGAGAGGGTCGTGCGACCATGCGGCCCAGCCCGACCGGGCTAGCAGAGGAGGGACTAGAGTGACGGCCACAGACGGGGGTCCTGGGGGTTCGCCAGCCAAGAGGCCCGTTGCGGGTGATGGCACCTCCATCAGGCCGATGGACGTGGATCTTTCCACCCGGTACCTCGGGCTTTCCTTGGCCTCACCGATCGTCGCCGCCGCTAGCCCCCTCACGGGTGACGCCGATGGGCTTCGCCGGCTGGGAGACGCCGGCGTGGGGGCGGTCGTGCTGCCCTCGCTTTTCGAGGAGGACATGCTGGCTGAGGACGTAGGGCTCGCGGCTGGGCTCGAAGAGGGGAGCCGGGTATTCCATGAGGCCCGAGAGTACTTCCCCGACCTTGCCGCGGAAAAAGGCGTGGCGGACCGGTATTTGGCTAACCTCGAACGCGCAAAGGGCCTACTAGAGGCGCCGGTGATAGCGAGCCTCAACGCCACTTCGAGGGGAGGGTGGACGCGCTACGCCAAGCTGCTGGGCCGCGCCGGAGCCGACGCCCTGGAGCTCAACGTGTACTTCGTGGCTGCGGACGCAAGCCGCAACGCCGCCGACATCGAGGCCGAGCAGCTCGAGTTGATGAGCGCGGTTTGCCGAGACGCTGGCGTTGCAGTGGCGGTCAAGCTCTCACCTTTCTACACGGCGATGGCCAACTTTGCCAGTGCCGTGGCCAGCGCGGGCGCCAAGGGGCTGGTGCTGTTCAACCGGTTTTACCAGCCGGATGTCGATTTGGACAACATGACGGTACTGCCCAGGGCGTCCCTCTCGCGCTCAGCGGACTTAGGCCTGCCGCTCCGGTGGACCGCGATCCTGCGGCCCATACTGCCCGAGGATGTCTCGCTCGGCCTTACTTCGGGGGTGCACACGGGCCACGACATCGCAAAGGCGGTAGCGGTGGGGGCCGACGTGGTAATGATGGCGTCCGAACTGCTAGCCGAAGGACCTGGGCGCGTGCAGGCGCTCGAGTCAGCGCTGCGTGAGTGGCTGGCCGAACATGGCTACGGTTCGGTATCGGACCTGCGGGGCTCGGTCTCCGCCGCGTCGGTTGAGAACCCCGAGGCCTTCGAGCGAGCCAACTATACGAAGACCCTGCGCTCTTTGGAGCGTCTCGGGCGCTGAGCCGGCGGGAGTTGGTGGCTCACTGGCGAGCAGGGGCGCCGCCGGACCACCAGAGCGTGACCGCCTCCGGCGGTGCCAGGTCGCCCATCCGACCCAGCAGGGTGGCCACCTCCGGCTCGCGGGACGGCGGGAGGCATAGGCGCTGGCGCACCCACCTGGCCGTGTCCGGGCCCCGCTCTTTTATGAAGGAACTGCGCCGTTGCCAGCGTTGGACCCCTGGTGCCACGCCGATTACTTCCCTAACCACGGCTATCGCATCGTCGGCCGTCGGGCGATCGGGGCGGTTGAAGCCCCAGAAGTGCTCCCAGAGCGGCGAGAGCGGGGACTGTGGGTGGGACGCGCTCAGTTCGAGCACGACCCTGTGGCGGGCGGCATGGGTCAGTGCGGCCAGGAAGTTGGAAAGGTCGGCCACGTTGTAGGCGACGTTGGCGCAGAGGGCCACATCGACCGTGCCGACCTCATGGGCAGTTCTCGGCCACTGTCCCTCCACTAGGTCCAAGTCGAAGGTGCGGTCCAGCGACCGCGCCAGGTCCGCCAGCGCAGTCAGCATCTCGCGATGCTGGTCGAGCGCGACGAGGCGCCCGTCCCGCGGCGCGACAGGGAGGCTGGCCGCCCCGGCGCCCGCGCCCACGTCAAGCAGCACGCCCGCCTCCGGCAATGCCTCTGCCACTCGGCGGTGCGTTGGCGTCGGAGGCCCTTCAAGAGCGCGCCGGGCGTTTTCGACGAAGAGGGGCGTTGGGAACCCCCAGGGTGACTCGGGCGCGGCTGCGAGGATCTCTTCAGGTATGGCCCATTTCTCGAGAGCGTCGGCCCAGAAGGTCGCGGCCGGCCCCCGGACGTTTGGTTGACTATCACCAGTGTTCATCTTTGCGCTCGTCGATGCTATCTCGGACGGCGGAGCCCGGTGTCTCAGTGCAAGTGAACTGGTTGGCCGAAGGTGAACCAATCATTGGCCTTGCCGACCAGCAGGAGCCCGAGCGGGACTCCCAGCGCCACGCTTGTGGCCACAGCCCACTGTCGCAACCGCGCACCCTGGACATCAGCGGCAGTCCGGCGCGCCCAGTCACGGGGGGCGAGGCGTGCCGTCTCGACGATGTGGCCTAGCACGTGCACGGTCATGGCCATGAACCAAAGCACGAAGATCCCCTGGTGCAGCAGGAGCATGTCCCCACGGAGGGCCGGACCCACCAAGAGCAAGGCGATGCCGCTCGCGAACAGTATGACCGTGGTGACGACGATCACCGGGCCGAGGAGGCGCAGCAGCGGGGGCGGGGGGCCCTTGCGGCGGTAAGTGGGAGACCCAAGGTAATAGCGCACGAAGCGGTACCCGGTGCTCCCGATCTTGAGGGCCACGGGCGGGACGAGGACCATCCCGATGAGGACGTGCACATTGAGCAGTGACCGGATGTGCACGATCGTGAGCCCCTCGATGGCGAGCAGCACGAAGATGACGGCCGCGGTCATCGCCGTCAGCCGGGCGTTGGACTCAACCCCCCGGTCCGCACGCCGTCTCGGCCCTACTTGGCCGAGACGGGTGCGTTCGCCTCCCAGCGGACGGTGAACGGTCTCGTAGTACACCCTCGGGCGGCGGCTGTCCTCTGTCGTCCCGACCGGAAAAGACATGAGGCCAGCCTTGGCCGTGGACCTTGCAGGACCATGAAAAAGCTTGGGCGAGCGAGGAAACTAGAGGAAACGAGAGGGACGCTGCGGGGACTGGGCCGCGGACTAGCCGTGCTGGGCTGGGCCAGCCCAGGACGTCACAGTGACCAGGGTGCCGACAGGGTCATAGCCGTAGACAGTCTCCCCCTGAGACTCCGGCACCTCCACGCATCCGTTGCTCTGCGGGTAGCCATAACCGGGGCGGGGGTAGGCGTGGATGGCGTCGCCCACCGAGGGAAGGAAATAGCTGGCGTAATTCACCCACACCGAGTAGCACGACCCGTTGACGTCACAACCCTTCATCAGGTTGGGGTTTTGTTTGTACGCCACGGGCCAGGTCCCCTGCGGCGTGGTGGCGCCGGGGACGCCTGTGTTGGTGAGCGTGTCGTACACAAACTTGCCGTCCTGCCACACGTACAGCGTTTCTGGCAGGGTCTCCGAAACTATGACGTAGTTGTAGGGGTTGGTGTTCATTTCGCGCTTGGCGACCGCTTTAATCAAAGCGTTCCAAACGAGGGGGCCGGGGTCCCCATCAGGGGCCAG
>DAHWQF010000156.1 GCA_027334785.1 Acidimicrobiaceae bacterium | reverse complement strand
GCTCGCCGTAACGGTGCGTTCCAACCAGAAGATGAGGCTGAGATCTGTGTGCTCGGCATCGGGCAACTGGACCTGTGCTTCCTGCCGGGGGAGCCGTTCGAGTCGATAGAGCGAGCGCTGTGCCAACGTGCCGACCTTCCCAATCTCCGTGTCGTCGGCTACTCCAACGGGGCACCAGGCTACATTTTTACCCCTGAGGAAGAACCCGAGGCTGGTTATGAAGTAATGGCGTCCCCGTTGACTGGGGGCGCAGGCGAGAGTATCGTGAGCGCCGCCACAAGGCTATTATCCCAAACGCGAACTTAGAGCTAGGAGAGGAAAATGGCCGACAAACAACTTGACTACCTGGAGACGATCAAGGCGCTGCTGGAGGAGTTGAGCAACGATGCCGACCAGATCAAACAGGCAGCAGGGTGGTGCGCCGACGCGGTGGCGGCTGGGGGCCTTGTACACGTGTTCGGCAGTGGGCATTCCCACATGGCCGCCGAAGAGGCCTTTCACCGCGCCGGCGGCCTGGTGCCCGTCAACGCAGTATTGGTCGACTGGCTCATGGTGCACCAGGGGGGCAGGAGGGCGTCGCTGATGGAACGCCAGCCGGGCCTCGGCGAGCTTATAGTAGGGACCGAACCTGTCGAGGCCGGCGATGTCTTTTTCGTCGTCTCCAATTCTGGCCGTAACCCGGTCCCAGTGGAGGTGGCCGAAGCTGCAAAAGCCCGTGGCGCGAAAATAGTGGCAATATTGTCTTACAAACATTCCGGGGCAGTCACTGCCCGCGGCGAACGCGGCGTCAAGCTGGCCGACGTGGCGGACCTGGTCCTCGACAACCACGCACCGCTCGGTGATGCGGCCGTAGCGGTAGGTGACGACCTCCGTGTGGGAGGAGTGTCGAACGTCATGGCGCTGGTTATCGTGCAAACGATCGTCGTGGAAACGGTGAAGATGCTCATTGGGCGGGGGGTAGAGCCGCCGGTGTTCAAGAGCGCCAATGTCGACGGCGCCGACGAGTGGAACGCCGAACAGTTGCGACGGCTCGGGCGGCGTGTCCCCACTCTGCTGCGTTCTTCTGTGGGCTAAGAGCCCGTGGGTGCTGGTCCGCTCGGAGGTGGCGGGCGTCGTCAGTCAAGCTGCCAGGTACTGTCGGGTACCTGGCCCGCACTAGCCATCTGCGCCAGGCGGACCGCCCCCGCCACGGGGGGTTGGTCGAGGACGCTTACCTGGCTTGACGGCCTCGCCCGGCGCAGTTCGCCGGTTACCGCCGAGCGGAAGCGCTCGTTTGTCGTGAGGCCGCCGGCAAGGACGATGGGCAGCCCCGAGGGATGCCCGAGCCTCTCGAGGACTGCTTCGACGAGCAAGTGCAGAGCGCGCGCCGCCTCGTCGATGATCGTGGCGGCGGCCGGGTCGGGCGAGCCCAGTACTACCGGGGCGTAATGCGCCCACCGTCCTGGCCGCGGGTCTTCGTAAAACTGCCCGGTAAGTTGCTCGAGGCTCGGCATGGTAGTAGCCAGAAGTAGTTCGGTGCCGAGCGGTCCGAGGGGCCGGCCTCTGTCCCTTCGCTCAAGCACCGTTCGCACGGCACGGCACACGAGCCAATACCCGCTTCCCTCGTCCGCAAGCAGGTACCCCCAGCCCCCCGCTCGGACTGCCCGCCGGCCCAGGCGCCCCAAGGCAACAGCGCCTGTGCCGCAGATGACGCCGACGCCTTCATCGAGGTTGGCAGCAGGAAGTACTAGGGAAACGTCACTAACAATAAGCACGCGCGCTTCTTCGGTGAAGCGTGCTAGGCGCTCCTGGATTAAGTCCGCAGTATGTTGCCTTGTTATTCCCGCGGCACCCACGCAGATGGCGTCGAGGGGACGGTGTTCGTCCAGGGGCAGTTGGGCAAGCAGTTCGCCCAGAGCCGCCAAGGCCGGAGTAAGCCCTTCTGCAGCCACGCTCGCGCTGGCGGCTGTTGCTTCTGCCACCACCTCCGAGCCGACTACCAAGCGGGCCCGGCTGTGGGTCGCGCCGATGTCTATCCCTAGCACCCGGCTATGTCGTGCCAACGCAATCATTGCCTTACGGCTAGCGCAAGTGGATGGGGAATTTTCGGGTCAAATCAACGTAGGAGACGCGCTTATCTGTGCTCGGCAATCGACGTGGATAACGCATTGACCTGCTACAATAGCGCCCCACAAGCCCGACCTTGCTGCTGACGCGTCATTAAAGTCCTGACCAGGTCCTTCCTACCTGGGAAGGCTTCTCTTACAGATAAGATAGCTTTACGTTCCGCGTGCCGCCCTGCCATGGTGCCCGTCCAGGAACGAAACAGAGAAGGTGGGCATGACCTCGATCTTGGTGAACCACGTCTATTACTCACCCCTTGGGCACGTCCTCGAGGCGATCCAGTACGCGAAGCGCTTCCATGACGCCGACCCGGGTAGCGAGGTGCACGTCGCTCTCTCCGACGGTGCTCCTTGGGAGCTTTGTGCCGGAGAGCCATGGATCGCTGGCGTCTACCGCGTGCCTGTCGGCGATCCCGGGACGTGCGACCTGTCTATCCCGGAGATGCCCCGGGAGTGGGACTACGTGGTGGACAACAACCTGCTGCGCTTGGAGGTCGAGGAGAACGCGCTGCTCATCGGCCGCGGCGACCGACCGGAGGGCCACGAGCCGTCCCTCGGCTGGGAGGAAGAAGCGACGCTTGCCTACTACGCGCGCACCGAGGCAGAGCTTGTCGTCCGCCGCGGACGGGGATCTCTGTTCCCCGAGCTCACGCTTCCCGAAGGCCTCAGTTACTACGCTGCCGCCCGAATGGGACTACAGGTCCCGACCCAAGCGCGTGACTTCGCCCGTCGTTACGCCCACGCCGGCCCGAAGATCGCTATCCTCCCGGCCGGTTCTGGCCCAGCCGCCCAGTACCCCCGCCCCGAGGCCTGGATCGAGATCATCGGCGCGTTGCGAGGTCGGTTCGCTGACGTCCGCTTCTACCTCACCGGAAGCAGGAAAACGGGCCGGCATCGCCACCTCACGACTACCCGTTACAGCGGTCGCGACTTCAGCAGGATCCTCGCCTCTGGTGATGACATCATCGACTGCTGCGACATCGGACTTTGGAATCAGGCCGCACTGCTCGAAACCTGTGACCTCCTGGTGTCCCCCCACAGCGGGTTCTCATTTCTCGCGCTCTGCGTCGGCACCCCCTGGCTCACGATCTCGGGGGGCAACTGGGCTGAATCCTTCTCGAACGGGGTGCCCTTCTACTCGGTGCTCCCCGATAACCCCGACTATCCCTATCTCGGTGCCTACAGCTATGACTACGACGGCCCGACGATCCCCGACATGCAGTGCCAAAGGCTGCGCGCCCGCCTTCCTGATCTCCTCGAGGGTGCGGCGTTCCTACTCGACCCTGCCACCACCTACGAAGACGCTCTCCGCCAGCACCGAGCGAACATCGCTCGCGCTCCGATCCGGCGGGAACGCATGCCGAAGATGGCGCCTTGACCGGCGGAGACGGGCCACAGCCGGCGCGCTCGACTGGTGCGGCTGGTTCGGCCTTCCCGGGCACCACCTTGAGCCGGTCATGGCGACCAAGGGACCGAGGAGCCTCTGAAAGCCTGAGCAACGACGCGGCCCTCGTCGTGGGCGATGTGCCGGGGCCGAGAAGTTGAGGTCGTAACTTATTTGTGGGGAGGCTGTTGTCAAGACCCCCGTGAAGATTTTTTTGTTCCGGGTGCCCGGATGTCCCGCTCCAGCACTGGTTCTCGCGCCTGGCATGGCGTGAGCTGTCGTCGGTACTGAGCCCCGTTGGCCTGCATGAGCCAAGCGAAGCCCGTGCTCCGCGCCAGCCGTCCTTGCCGTGGCGGCAGTCGGGCTGGCAGCCTTCATCGGCAACATGGGGCTCAGCTCCCGCCTCGAGGTGCTCATCGCAGGTGAGTCGGTCGTAGAGCAGCGGCTCCTGGTGCAGAGCTGTCTGTGCGCTCAGGGCGACGTGCCTCGGCCAGCCGCCACCACCACGAAAAGCGCTTCTCCAGGTAGTAATCGGCGCTGTAGGGAGAAGGGCCGGCGTAGTAGCTCAGGGCGAGCAGGCCCAAGAACACGACCGCGTAGATAACCGCGGTCCCTATATCGGAGGCCCCGGAAGTGTAAGGGCCGCCGAAGCCCTCTGCTGTCGCCCAGATGAGGAGGGAGAAAATGGCGGCCGAGGCGTAGGTGAGCTTCTTTGCGAAGCCGAACAGGAGCGCCACCGCAATGAGGGACTCCACGACGGCGACCAAGTAGGCGAAGAACATCGCCCTCGGGTGCTGGAGGTCTACCCAAAACCTGAACCACGGCTTTAGCCAGGCAGGCTGGCCGTTGGCGATGCCCATGATCGTGGACATGTAGGTCGCCCGGAACCCGGGTAGCCACTTCAACGTGGCGTCAATGCACCAGATGACCCCGAAGACGACCCGCAGGGCGCTCATGGGCCAGGGTGACACGCAGCGCGTGCTATTTCCTTCCTTGACGACTGGCACGGCGTTTTTCCTTTCCACCATTCCTAGTCTGCCCATCAGATACCCCTAGGGGGTAGGGCCATGATGCCCTTTCGCTCGTGACTTAAGCCTCTACCCCCTAGGGGTACCTGCACGCCATCCTGGAGGCGACGCGTCCAGACATTGCTGGGGGCGCACGTGGAGGTGGTCCGAGATGATGTTCTGGTACGGGAGTGGCTGGGGCTGGTGGCAGGGGGTGCTCGGTCTCCTGTTGATGCTCGCCTTTTGGGGCCTGGTCGGCTGGGGGATCTATGCCCTCGTGAGGACCACCCGGGGGCCAGGCCTGCCGGGTGGTAGGCGCGATGCCCTCTCCATCTTGGACGAGCGCCTGGCGCGGGGCGAGATCGACCAGGAGCAGTACCGGGCCACACGCGAGCTGATCAGGACAGGCGGCGGGACCGGGCCGACCGCGCCGACGGGAGGCGCGTGGTGACGGCGGCCAGCCTGCCTGAGGCCACCCCGGCCCAGGGAGGCCATCAGGTGGTACGGCTCTAGAGGGCCTGGCGGGGCGGGACTGGTGGACGACCTCGAGCTCAACAAAAGGGCTGTCGTGGTGGACGACGACCCCTCGGTGCAGGCGGTCGTGCGCGCTTACCTGGAACGGGACGGCTTCTTGGTCTACGTGGCCTCTACCGGGGCTGACGGCCTCGCTACAGCGGAGCGGGTGAAGCCGGCGCTGGTGGTGCTCGACCTGATGCTCCCCGACCGTCCTGGTGAGGACGTCGCCCGGGAGATCAGGGCCCGTTCGGACGTGCCGATAATCATGCTCACGGCCAAGGCGACCGAAGACGACCGGGTCGGCGGTCTTGGCCTTGGCGCAGACGACTACCTGACCAAGCCCTTCAGCCCCCGTGAGCTCGCCGCCCGTGCCCAGGCCGTGCTCCGCCGGGCACGAAAGAGCGACTTCCCCCTCGTCGAGCTGCTCAGCTTCGACAACGGGGCCTTGGAGGTCGACACCGTAAGCCATGAAGTGCGGGTCAAGGGCCAAGCGGTCGACCTCACCCGGGCCGAGTACCGCCTGCTCACAACCCTCGCCCGCTACCCGGGACGGGTGTATACCCGCGCCGAGCTCGTCCAGCACGTCCAGGGTTACGACTACGAGGGCTACGAGCGCACCATGGACGCCCACGTGAAGAACCTCCGGCGCAAGATCGAGGCCGACCCCCGCCACCCCCGTTACATAGAAACCGTCTTCGGCACCGGCTACCGCCTGGCGCGCTCGGTGGCCGCCAGAGCTCCCTCGTCGAGATGAGGCGCCCGGGCCTAAGGGCACGCCTCGGCCTCGCCCTAGTGGCCGTTGCCGTGGCGGCAGTCGGGCTGGCAGCCTTCATCGGCAACATGGGGCTCAGCTCCCGCCTCGAGCGAGCCGCACGGGCACGCCTTGCTGTCCAAGCGGGGCACGTAGCGAGCGTGGCCGCCGCCGTACACGAGGGCTCGGGGGGCTGGACGCCAGACGCCCGCACCGAGCTCGGGCACCTGGCCGCCCTGGACGGGCTCCGCCTGTCGTTGCTCCTGCCCGACGGGCGGGTAGTCCAGGCGGGCCCGTTGCCTGCGGGAAGGTTGGCCCGCGCCCCGGTCCTCCTCCACGGGCGTCGCCTGGCGACCGTGTCGGTCTCCTACGCCAACGGGGTGCTCCTCTCCAAGGAGGACCAGCAACTCAAAGGCTCGCTCGACCGGCTCCACCTGGTGGCCGCTGGGGTGGCGGCGTTCGCGGCCCTCGTCGTCGGGCTGGTGCTCGCCGAGGCCCTCTCGAGGCCGCTCCGGCGTATCCGGGCCACGGCCGAGCGCCTCGAGCGGGGAGACCTCGAGGCGCGCGTCGAGGCCGGCGGCGAGCCGGAGGTCCGCGCAGTAGGCCGGGCCTTGAACCGGCTGGCCGAGACCCTCGGCCACGAGGAGGAACTGCGCAAGGAAAGCGTGGCCGACCTCGCCCACGAGCTGCGCACACCGGTCAACGGCTTGCTCTCCCGCATCGAGGCTGCGGAGGACGGCCTCCTGCCCTTGCCGGAAAACCTAGCTGCCATGCACGACGAGGCCACCCGGACGGCCCGGCTCTTGGAAGACCTCTCCCGCCTCGCCGATGCCGAGCGGCCCGGCCTCCTCCTCGACAAGGCCCCGATCGACCTGGCCGAGGTCGCGAAGACCGTCGGCCAGGCCTTCGCCGCCCGGTTCACCCAGGCGGGCATTACCTTCAGCTCGGGGTGCACCGCGGCCTGGGCCCTCGGGGACCCCGAGCGCATTGAGCAGGTCGTCGCCAACTTGCTGTCCAATTCCCTCGCCTATACGGAGCCGGGTGGGAAGGTTTCGCTCACGGTAGGGCGCGAGGGCCCGGAGGCCTTCGTGGAGGTGGCCGACACCGGTGTCGGGATCGACCCCGAAGACCTGGGCCACATTTACACCCGCTTTTGGCGGGGCGACCGCTCAGGGTCGAGGTCCACTGGCGGCAGCGGCATCGGCCTCGCCATCGTTAGGGAGCTGGTACGCGCCCACGAGGGCCGTATCGACGTGGAGAGCACTCCTGGACGGGGCTCCCGCTTCAAGGTGGTGCTGCCGGCCCTTCAAAGAGAGGCATTAGCCGGAGGCTAGCTACCCGGCGCCCAGGCGCCCGACGGTCCCATGGGGTGGGCAGGGCGCCGGCACGTCTTCGCCCGCCGGGGCGCAGGGGGCCCAGCCTAGGGACGAGGGGACAAGGGTGACCGGGCCCGTGCCCCGGCCCATGAAAACCGCAGGGCTTCACGAGATCTTCGCAACCAGGGCCGAAGCTCGTGCTATGGCTGACTACGCCTACGGGCTATGGGGGCTCGTCATTTTCGACTCGGTGCTCACGGTCGCGTTCACGGCCAGCTTTTTCCGGCCCCGGTCCATGTACGACTGGCGTGCCTTTG
>DAHWQF010000155.1 GCA_027334785.1 Acidimicrobiaceae bacterium | reverse complement strand
CGAGCGGGGTTGGTTGGCCGTTGCTATCGCGCTCCTGGTCTTGGCGACCGTCGACGTGGCCTTGGCCCTCGGCTATTGGGTGTGGCTCAGGGGCTTCCACAGCCGGGTGCCGCTGAAGGAGACAGTGGTCCAACTCGGCATCGACGTTGTCGTCAACTCCGCCGGCGCCATCATCGGGATCACCCTGGTCTGGTCCTCCGCACTGGCAACCGTCCTGCTCGCCGGCACGTTGACGGCCTTCACGATCGGCCGCCGGCTGGTGGCTCGGGCTCAGCACCAGGACAGGACGGTGAAGGAGGTGTTCAGGCACATCGGGGCCATGGCCTCCTCGGATGGCGGCGAGGCCGAGTTGGTGCCGGCGATCTTGGAGGAGGCCCGCAAGTTGCTGACCGCCAGCAAGGCCTCGCTCATGGCCCCCCTGCGCCGGCCTCTGGACGGCATGGCCCTGCGCTGGGCGCTTTCGGGTGACGGCCCGGCGACCTACGAGGAGGGCCCCATCGCCGGCGGGATGGCGCCCCTCGTCACCGATCGGGGGGCGCTCGTGGTGCGGCGGGGGAACGAGGACCCGGTCCTGCGCCGAGCCCTCGCCGCTGAGGGAGTGCGCGAGGCGGTGGCGGTGCCTTTGTCCCCCACGGGGGCGATCCCCGGTTACCTGCTGGTAGGCGACCGCCCGTACGCCCACGAGGGCTTCGGCGACGAGGACGTGAAGCTCCTGGAGACCGTGGCCGCCAATGCCGAGATGGTGCTGAAGCGTACGGGGATCATGGACAGGCTCCGTCGCGAGTCGTCCGCCCGCATGTACGAGGCGTACCACGACCGCCTGACCGGGTTGCCCAACCGGGCCAACTTTTCCCAGAGGCTCGAACGGGCCATCCGTGAAGCCGAAGAGGGAGCCAGGGTGGGGCTGCTTCTTCTCGACCTCGACGGTTTCAAGCAGGTCAACGAGACGCTCGGCTTCAGGGTGGGCGACGCCATGCTGGCTGAGGTGGGCCGGCGGCTGGAGAGCTTCAGCGGGCCGAAGGCGCTTGTGGCGCGCCTCGGGGGCGACGAGTTCGTCCTTGTGCTGGAGGACGCCCCGAGCGACGAGGAGTGCATGGCCAAGGCGGAGGAGATGGTGGCGATGGCCAGCCGGGCGATGACGATCGACAACTTCGACCTGGCCGTGGGGGCGAGCGTCGGCGTGGTGATCGAGACGGCCCGCCATACCAATGCCGGCCGGTTGCTGCGCAAGGCCGACGTGGCCATGTACCGGGCCAAGAGCTACGGGGGCGGCGCCAGCATGTACGAGGCCGCTTCAGACTCCTCGTCGCTCCGGCGCCTCAGCCTGGCGACCGAGTTGCGCAAGGCGCTCGAGGCGGGCGAGCTCCAACTCCATTACCAGCCTGTGATCGAGGTTGCGAGCGGCGAGGTCATCAGCTTCGAGGCGCTCGCGCGCTGGTCGCACGACCAGTACGGGCCGATCGGGCCCGACGAGTTCATACCCGTCGCCGAACGCAGTGGCCTGATCGACTCGCTGACTTGGTGGGCCCTCGACGCGGCGCTCTCGCAGCTTAAGCAGTGGCGCGAGGTCGTACCCAGCCTCGGCGTGGCCGTCAACCTCTCGGCTCGCAGCCTGGCTGCTCCGGACCTGGTGGAGCGCGTCCAGGGCCTCCTGTCCCACTGGCAGCTCGCGCCCGGTGCCCTCCGCCTGGAACTGACCGAATCTTCTGTGACGTCCGACGCCGGCCACGAGGTCCTGAGCGACCTCTCCCAGGTTGGCGTGCGGCTCTCGATCGACGATTTCGGCACCGGCTACTCGTCGCTCTCCCGGCTCCGGGACCTCCCCTTTGACGAGGTGAAAATAGACAGGAGCTTTGTCTCCGACATGTGCCAGGCCGAGGATGATGAGGCGGTCGTGCGTTCGATCATCCACCTCGCTCAGGGGCTCGACAAAGTGGCCACCGCAGAGGGCGTCGAAGACAAACGGACCTTGGAACGCCTCGCCGCCCTCGGCTGCCACGCCGCCCAGGGCTATTACCTGTCCAAGCCGCTGCCAGCCCAGCAGTGCACAGGGTTGCTCGTGCCCTCTTACTATTCGTCGTCCGGGCCGCGCGGCGTGCCCGACCTCGGGAGCAGGGGCATGGCGGGTGGGGAGGAGTGGGGCTCGGCCCGGACGCCTCGGCCCGCCAGTAAAGACGGGGTTGCGAACGGCACCGGCGGGCCCGGGGACAGCGCCGGCGAGAGCGCGTAGGGCGCTAAGAGGGCTTTTTACCGTAGCTCCCAGGCCTTGGCCGAGCATGACTCACAGGCCCACCGGGGCGAAGAGGAAACCGTCTGCCTGCAGGCGCGTTGGTGCCCGCAGGCAGACGCCCCATCCCTGGCGAGCGCTGGTCGGGGAGGGGGACCCGTCGCGCTCAGCCAGGGACAGCGAAAGCTCGATCTCTCGGTACTTCTTTCGGCATCGGCCCGAGGCACTTGAGGAGGAAAATAAACCTAGCCGTCGAAGTCAGTGTGCAACCGGCGAGACCTCACTTTCTCAATCCCCGAGTCTGTCGCGACGCGGTGAACGGGGGCTGAGGACAACCTAAGCATCTCCTGAACCGCTCAGCCCGGGGGTCGTGCTGCTCCAAGAAGTCGCCCGGTTGCTGGGGCGCGCTCGGCCACCTCCGATGACGCTGGCGCTCCGGCGACAGCTTCGCGTACGCCTTGTGTGCCGAGAACGCCTTCTTGCACAACGGTGAACTGCGGATTTCTGGGCGAAAGTCGCCTATCGTGGTAGCGGGTAGGGAGGGCTTGCCAAGGAGCCTTTGGTAAATCGTTTGATCAAGACTCCCCAGATGGCGTAACCTGAATAGACGCCGACTCGAGTGGTGGGTGGGGAGGATTAGACAAGCTGGTGGCAGTAGGGCGCACGGGTGCGAGTAGGAAGTCGCTCGCGTCGTCGGGAGTGATCGACAGTAGGCGCCGTGCCGCTGAGGGCTGGGCCTTCATGCGGCGCTCCATGGCTGGTCACTGGCCAGTTCTTTGGATCTCGGTCGGTTGTGCGCTGGTAGCGGCGGGCTCTGTCGCATCGGTGCCGTTGCTGCTCGGCGACGCCGTCAACGAAGGCCTCCTCGGGCGCCATTGGGGGCACTTCGCCGTCGACATCGTGGCGATCGCCCTCCTCGGGACGGCCCAGGCCCTCGCTTCGGGGGGCCGGCGCTGGTGGAACGGGGTGGCGTCGCGCCAGGTCGAGTCCGAGATGCGGAGGGCGTTCCACGACCACCTGTTGTTCTTGGACATCGCCTACCACTCGAATGTCAACCGGGGGCAGCTGCTGTCGAGGGTGACGAGCGACCTGTTCCAGATCCAGGCCGTGGTGGCGTCGGCGCCCTTCTGGGTGGGCAACGCCGCGCTCGCCATCTCGGTCGCGGTGATCATGTTCGTGACCAGCCCTGTTCTTGCCGCGGTGGCCCTCGTGGCGCTCCCGCTCGTGGCGGTGACTTCCAACCGGTTCTCCAAGCGGGTGCGCGATGCGATCGCGGACCTCCAGCGCCAAAGAGGCGGCCTCGCCGGCGTCGTGGAGGAGACGATCTCTGGCGTCAGGGCGGTGAAAGGGTTCGGGGCGGAGCCGGAGATGGGCCGGCGTCTCGACGCCAGCGCCGACGGGGTCTGGCGCGAGGCAATGCGGGTGGTGCGGACCAGGGCAAGGTTCATGCCCGTCTTGAACACCGTGCCCATGATCGAGCTTGCAGCGGTCAACTGGGTCGGGGGCTACTTGGTGCTGCACCACCGCCTGAGCGTGGGCATGCTGGTCGCCTTCAACGCCTATCTCGCCAGCTTGACGGGCCCGTTGCAGTCGATCGGGGCCTACATAGTGATGCTCCAACGGGCGGTCGTCTCGGGTCACCGGCTCGGCTCGATAATCGGGCGCAAGAGCGCCGTCCCAGAACCGGAGTCCCCGGTGCCCCTCCCGCCCGGCCCTGGGGCGATCGAGTTCTCCGGGGTCAAGTTCGCGTACCCGGTGACAGCGGGGACGGGGATCGCCCCGGGGGCGCCAGCGGGGAATGGTGCGGTGAACGGGCCGGCACGGCCGGCGGGGAAGCCGGCCGGTGGCCCCGAGGCCAGGCTGGTGCTGGACGGCTTTGACCTGTCGATGGAGGGGGGAGAGGTGGTGGCGATGGTCGGGCCCACCGGTTCGGGCAAGACCACCGTGCTGTCGTTGCTGGCGCGCCTCTACGACGCCGACGCAGGTTTGGTCCGAGTGGACGGCGTGGACGTCCGCCGGCTTTCGCTAGCCACATTGCGGGCAGCTGTGGCCGTCGTGTTCGAGGACAGCTTCCTTTTCGACGACACCATCGCGGCCAACTTGCGGGTGGGGCGGCCGTCGGCGACCGATGCGGAGATGGCCCGGGCGGCGCACCTGGCACAGGCCGACGAGTTCATCGACGAACTGCCGCTCCGCTACGAGACCCCCGTCGGGGAGCGGGGCCTCGCCCTCTCGGGCGGCCAGCGCCAGCGTCTCGCCTTGGCACGGGCGCTGCTGGCCGACCCCCGTGTCCTTGTGCTCGACGACGCCACGTCCTCGGTGGACGCGCCCAGGGAACTGCAGGTCGTCCGTGCCCTGGCCGAGGCGCGGACGGGCAAGACGACGCTCATCATTTCCCATCGGCCGGCGACGATCGCGGTGGCGGACCGGGTGGTGCTCGTCGAAGGAGGCCGCGTGGTGGCCGAGGGCACCCACCAGTCGTTGATGGCTAGCTCCGCCCGTTATCGCGAGGTGCTCGGGCTCGACCACTTGGGCGACGAAGAGAGCGGCGAAGGCGCCGGCATGACGGTCCACGTATGAGTGCCGGGCACAGGCGCCCTCGCCAGAGCCGGGTGGAGGCGCCCCCGGGGTTCCTTCGGATGGTCATCGCGTCGCTCCGGCCCTACCGCCGGCGGATAGCCCTGGCCGTGCTGGTGCTGCTGGTGACGCTGGCTTCGACGCTGGCCGGCCCGGCGCTGGTCGGGTACGCCATCAACCACGGGCTCGTGCACCACCACTCGATGCGGGTCGTGGACATCGCCGGCGCGCTCTACGTGGCGCTGGCCGCCTCGTACTTCGTGCTCACGCGGGTGCAGACGCTCATGGTGTCGGGCACCGGCGAGCAGTACCTGAACGACCTGCGCAAGCGCGTCTTCAGCCACCTCCTCGTGCAGCCGCTCGGCTTTTTCGAGTCCGAGAGCTCGGGCCAGCTGCTATCGCGCATGACTGCCGACATCGACGTGCTGGAGAGCCTGGTCCAGAGCGGGCTTTCCAGCTTCGTCACGAGCATCGGGCTGTTCACAGCGGTGATGGTGGTGCTGATCGTGATGTCGCCGCTGCTCTGGCTCGTGGTGGTGGTCTCGCTCGTGCCGGCGGTGGTGGCGGCGGCGCGCTACCGCAAGCGCGCCACCAAGGCCTACGGGGACGTCCGCGAGCTGATCGGTGACGGGCTCGAGACCCTCGACGAGAGCCTCGCCGGCGTGAGGGTGGTGCAGGCGTTCCGCCAGGAAGAGGCGACGATCGAGCGGTTCAAGGAGGTGAACGCGGCCCAGCTCGACGGTGAGTTGACGACGGTGCGGCTGTCCTCCCGGTTTTTCCCGAAGATCGAGTGGTCCGGCGTGATGAGCATGGTGGTGGTGCTCATCGCCGGTGCCCTCATGGTCAACGCGCACCTCACGTCGGTGGGCACGGTGGCGGCGTTCGTCTTGTACTTGGCCAACCTCTTTAACGCCATCGCCGGGCTCTCGCAGCTGTTCGACCTGTTGCAGTCCTCGGGGGCAGCGCTGGCCACCGTTTACAGGCTGCTCTCGGTGGATCCCGCCATGGTGGACCCGGTGCAGCCCTCCCCGCTTCCTGAGCGGGGGCCGCTCGAACTGGACTCGGTGGCCTTTGCCTACGGCGGCGGTTCGTCGGAGGACGACGAGGGCTTGGACGAGCGCCTGGTGCTCGAGCGCGTGCACCTGCGGGTCGAGGCGGGGGAGCGGCTCGCCCTCGTCGGGCCCACGGGTGGCGGCAAGTCCACGATCGCCAAGTTGGCGGGGCGGCTTTACGACCCGCTGTCGGGAGCGGTCCGCTTTGGCGGGGTCGACCTGCGCCAGGCTCTCCTCTCCCACGTCCGGGAGCGGATCGTGGTGCTGCCGCAAGAGGGCTTCCTCTTTCGGGGCAGCGTGCTGGACAACGTCGCCCTGGGCCGGCCGGGCGCGACCCGAGAAGAGGCCCGGGCCGCCATTCGCAAGCTCGGCCTCGAGGAATGGGTGGCCAGCTTGCCGCAAGGGGAGGACACCGACGTTGGCGAGCGCGGCTCGCACCTTTCGGCGGGGGAGCGCCAGCTCGTGAGCTTGGCCCGGGCAGCCCTTACCGAGCCCGCCGTCCTCATCATGGACGAAGCCACTTCCAGCATCGACCCTGGCACCGAGCGCCAGGCGGAGGCCGCGCTCGAACGGCTGGCGGCGGGGCGCACCCTCATCGTGGTGGCCCACCGCCTCAACGCGGCCGAACGCGCCGACCGCGTCGCCGTTGTGCGCAACGGAGCGCTGGCCGAGGTGGGAAGCCACGAGGAACTGATCGAGGCCGGCGGCCACTACGCCCGGTTGTTCGAGGCCTGGAGCGAGGGAGTGCTGGCAGACAACTGAGCCGGGGTGGCCCCGAGGGCCGGCGGCTCCCGGGGGCGCACACCGCCGGCGCCGGCGGTGTGCGGGGCTAGGGCCGGGCTAGGGCGAGTGGGGCTAAGCGGGGGTGCCGGCGGAGTCGACCGCCGCCAACAGCGCTCGCGCTAGTTCCCGGGCCGAAGCGGGGTCGAGCTCGACGGCCACCCGGGCCGACGGGCCGAGCGAGCGGTTGAGGAAGTCGATGTTGACGGTGTGCTCGGCTGGGGCGTGAACCGGGTGGTCATAGTAAACCGAGGCCTCTCCGAGGGAGAACCAGCCCTCTGGTCCCTTGCCGCTTCCTTCCAAGGCCACGTGGTCGGTGTAGTAGGTGCACATCGCGCGTTCCTCCCCTAAGACGCCCTCTTCTCGGACGCCAGGTGGCGCCCAAAGAAGGCCTCGATGCGCTTCCACCCGTCGAGGGCCGCCTCCACCCGGTACGAGGGACGGTCCACGTCGAAAAAGGCGTGGCCGGCACCGGGGTAGGAGTGGAACTCGTGTTCCTTGCCGAGGGAGGACAGTTCCTTGTCGAGGGTGGCGACCTCGTCTGGCCCGGGGAACTTGTCCTCTTCGCCGAACAGCCCGAGGAGAGGGCACGAAAGGTCCTTGGACCGGCCGATGAGCGGGGTGAAGCTGACCGGCGCACCCGCCGGCGGCGCGTTTACGACGCCGCCCGGGTAGCAGGCCACGGCGGCGTCGAGCGGGAGCGAGACCGCCGAGAGAAAGCTCTGGCGGCCACCCGAGCAATACCCGATAGTGCCAACCTTGCCGTTGGACTTTTGGTGGGCTCTCAAGTAGGCAATGGCCCCGGCGACATCGCCGACAAGACGT
>DAHWQF010000154.1 GCA_027334785.1 Acidimicrobiaceae bacterium | reverse complement strand
ATCCCTATCCGTCGTTATGCGTGCCTTCATGAGGCGCGCTCGCTGACTTGGAGGACGCCCAGATCGAACGTTCGGCTGTGCGATCGTGAGGAGTCTCGTCCATGAGCCCACTCACCTGTCCCACCAAACGGCGGTATCTAGGGCCACTAGCAGCTTGTTCTGAGGTCTATCGGGCTAAGGCTGCTCGCGGTTGGAGATGCGTGGACTGCGGCTGACAATGCCGTGGGCCAGCGTCTTATGGGGGTGTTCCGGGCGAGATGGGCCGGCTCAGGTCTTGTCGACGAAGCTGAACAGCCGCTTGCCCGGCACCAGTTCTGTGGGTTCACCCGCCCCCAGCCGGTGAGCGCTAACGGACATGAAGCCGTCGTGGCTGATGTCGAAGGCCTCCTCGCGAAAGCCAGCCTCCGTGAACCAGGACCGGATGGTGGGGGTCAGGTCAAGGCGGACCGCGGTGCCTGGTCCACAGGATCAGTGCATCGGGGGCGCGCACAGGCTGGGCAGGGCCGTCACCGTGGTCCGGATGTCGCTGGCGGTGATGTTGACGAAGATGCCGCACGCCACGACGATCCGGGCGGGCACCGCGCCCACGCAGGCGTCGGTGGTCCCGGCATCGGCATGCAGCACCTCGACGTTGTCCAGCCCAGCCGCCCGCCCTGCCTGTCGCGCTGCAGCGACGTTGCGCTCGTCCAACTCGACTAACCGGGCGCGCACGTCGCCTCGGCGCGGATGTCCGGCCACGACGCCGATCATGTCCCGCCCTGCCCGGCGCACAGGCTGATCAGCCGTATGTTCCCGGCGGGGGCATGATCGAGCTCAGCGCGCAGGTGCCCCTGCACGAGCTCGAGCCGCCGTCGGAGCGGGGAACCTGGGTCGTCGTAGTCTCGGTGCCATTCCACCCAGTCGCGCTGCGCCACGCCGCCAGACTACGGCCACCCGTCTGGACATCCATCGACGGGAGGAGCCCCTGCCCGGGATGTGCCGTGTGGGAGCGCGGCAACTCCAGTGGGCTCCCACCAGTCATCGAACGGCTTCGGATCGTGCAGAACGACCGCCGGTCCTCGCACCCAAGACGTCCCGTATGTGCACCAAGTCGGCGTGATGCGCTATCGGCCGGCGGGGAACGGGAGTTCGGTTCCAGCGTAGAACGATCCCAGTCCGCCGATATAGGGCTGTACAACTCTCCGGCAGAGTTGTACAATAGTTCTCGTGGCCACCATGAACGTCAGTGACGCTCGGGAGAAGCTCGCCGAGGTGATCGACGCCGCCCAGTCTGAGGCCATCGTGCTCGAACGCTACGGGCGACCGGCCGCGGTCTTGGTGAGCATGCAGCGATACGAGGAGCTCCTCGACGCGTTCGAGGATGCAGAGGATGTCGCCGCGTTCGACGCGGCGATGGCCGAGGAAGGCGACAACATCCCCTGGGAGCAGGTCAAGGCCGACCTCGGCTGGTCGTGAGTCGTTATCGGGTCGAGGTCCGCCCCGCCGCGATACGGGCGCTGCGCAAGCTCGACCCCGGTCTTCGACCTCGGATCGAGGGCGCCATAGCTCTCCTGGCCGAAGACCCCCGGCCACCCGCATCGCGGCCGCTCAAGGGTCGTCCGGGATACCGGGTGCGAGTGGGCGACTATCGGATCATCTACACCGTCCGAGACGACGTGCTGCTCATCGTGGTCGTCACGCTGGGCCACCGACGAGACGTGTATCGCTGAGCGCAGAACATCGAACCATCATTCACGATCAGAAATCCGGCCAGCGCCCAAAATCGGCGTTATGGCTTGTCAGAGGCTATGTTGGGGCCGCCAATAACGCGAGCGCATAGCGCCGCCGGAGGGCTCCGGGCTCACGTGCCCGGCGGTTTGTCAGCTCTGGGGGGGTACTTGCGAGCCAGCCGAGCTGCCCGAGGCACGACGGCGAGGCGTCGCTCCGCAGCCACGGATGGAGAGAGCGCGGGCCAGCGGTTCGACGGGCAGCAAGCGCCACCGGGCACCGTCGGGCAGCTACCCCCGCCGCTGTGGGGGCTGGGAGCCCCGGCTCGCTGCCGACGAGGCTGGAGCGCGTGCCCGCAGGGAGCCCCGCCAGGTGAGCGACTCGCCGGGGAAGGCTGGTGATGGGCTCACAGGTCGACCCGGTACCCGAGGTCGGGCTGGACGACGAATACCTGTGTTGAAAAGCGAACTGCTATGTACAGAAGAGGGTCGATCCGAGGCTGATAATGGGAGCCGGTGCAAACGGGAAGCTGGCGACCGGGTCGCGCTCAGTTTGTCGAGCAGCTATTTGGAGAGCTTGAAGGGAGACGGACCAACCGGCTCGGTCGCCTCACTGGCCCTACTCGGAGAGGAGCACCAACCCGTCGTACGCGGCGAAGTCGTCGAAGTCCTTGGTGTTCAGAGAGATCAACGGGATCCCGTGTCGGGTGCAACATGCGGCGATCCAGGTGCCGTTCTGAGGCCTCGGGCGCCCACGTCTCTGAGCCGCAGCCGCGAGCGATGCGCAGTTGCGCGCCACGGCGTCGTCGTAAGGGATTACGGGCCGGCGGGCGATCCAGGCGCCTAGCTCGCTACGGTTGCGACGCCCCCAGCTTCGTACCTCTGCCCACTTCCACAACTCGCCGACAGTGACGAAGGTCAGCCAGACGCGGGACCCCGCCATGCGGCGTACGGCCCAGTCTGGAGTCCGCCCCTTCTGGATGAGGGAGGCGACGTCCGTGTCGATGACGACGTCGAGGAAGCGTTGCTCAGCCAAGAGAGGAGTTCCGGGACTCTCTGAGGTCAGCACGAAACGCGTCCAGCTCCTCGTCGGAGTCCCAGATGTCAGCGGCGAGCTCGGACGAGTCGGTGACCGGCTCCGCATGCTGCAAGCGCGCCAACTCGGCGAGGCTCAACGACGCTGCTGGCCACAGGTTGGGTTCGTCCTGCTCGCTCACGGTCACCACAGTACGCCGGGCTCGGCTGTGGCGGAAACCCGGGTCCTTCCGTCCGCCCGGTGGCGGTGGGGGGCCGCTAGGGACGCCAGAGTGGGTGCGATCGGGGGTCAACATTGCGGCTCGACTAACGCCCGAATAAGGCATCAAGTTTTCGGCTAAGCGCGCCAACATTGCCATCTGGTTTGACCGCCTTCTTGACCGCCAAGTAGACGCACCTTGGCGGTCAGCGGAGGATGGCTACGGATCTTGCACCCGTGATGACCAGCACTTATGCAAGGCAACGGACGTGCCTGGACCGCCCCGAGGGGATTGTAAATCGTGTGTGGGGCAACCCACCGTGGGTTCAAATCCCTCTCCCTCCGCCAGAAAAGTGCAGGTAGAAGGTCCTTTTTGGCCCTTCCGGGCGGCTCCGGCGGACCGGCCCCGCAACGATGGGAGCCAAACCGCCCTGCACACGACGGGCCGAGGTCCAGCGCTGGGTGCGCTCGAGCTTCACCGACCTCACGCTCGTTCTCGACATCTGCCACGCACTGGACGTGCTGTGTCTTCACTGCACAGTTTCCTTTCCGTGGTGGTCATTGGGTCTGCCTTGACATTACAAACCCTTGTTATTGCTCGGCTTTCTGGTTTTGGTGGCTTGGTCCCTCAGTATAGTTGCGGGCGTCTGGACCTAATGACAGTGGCCGTTTGGTGTTGCATTTAGGTGGCCTTCGGTCTTGTTGCCGGTTTGGGCGTGGGCTTCCCCCGTGCCTGTTGCTTGGACGTGGTCGCGACGACGAGGTGCGGGCGTTTTGGGCCCCAGCACTGCCAGGCGCTGGGCCCTGGTCACGCCGAGGAGGTCTGCGACGCTAGCCCACGAGCAGCCGTAGCGGCGGGCGTCGGCGACCAGCTCGGGGAAGCGGGACTCAGCCTCTGCGGCCAGGCTGGCCAGGAGGTGCAGGTCGCCGGCGGGGTCGGTGGTGCCGAGGTCGCGAGCGGCGGCTAGCTCCTTCAGGGCCAGGTCGAGCGCGGCGTGAGTGTCGGTGCCCACGGCTGGCGCGATGTAGTGCTCTCTTCGGGGTTCTCTCATCTGCTCCTTCGTGTGGGTAGCCATACGGTTATGGTTGAGTAACTCGGGTTCTCTCATTTACTTTTCCGTGTGGGTAGCCATGCAGTTAGGGTTACCTTGCCGGGCGGTCAGGTGAAGAGCCGGGCGGGACGGTGCTCGCTGCTGCCGACCTCGATGGCCAGCCCGGGGCGCCGGCCGCGGGTGACGTGCACGGCGCGCATCTCACCGCGCCTTACCCGGTCGAGGACAGTCTGGCGCGCCACCCCCAGCGCTTCGGCTGCGTCGTCGAGCCCGACCCAGCCGGGCGGGAGGTCGGGGACGACCTTGGCCCGCAGCTCGTCGTCGACTCGTAGGTGCCAGGGCCCTCCTGGGGTTAGCTGCACCCCGGTGATGAAGCCGTCGCGCAGCCACCGGTAGATGGTGCGGTCCGACACGCCCAGGGCGCGGCGGGCCTCGGTCAGGCTCATGATGGTGCCGTCGGCGGCTTTGTCGGCGGCTTTCGCACGCGGGCCGGCCGGGATGCCCCGGTCCTGGCGCAGCGCGTTCACTCGCTCGCGGGTGAAGGCCAAGCCCTTGGCGGTCTTGCGTCCTTGGCGGGACAGGACCTGGGCGATGCGGGTGTCGTCGTACTGTTCTGCCAGCCGGCGGACCAACTCGATGGTGTCCTCGTCGGTGGTGGGGATGTGCCAGCCCTTCCGTGGCGGTACCACGCGCCGGGACACGACGGCGCCGCCCTCGAAGAAGATACGTAACTCGGCCGTTTTGGTCTCAGGGTCGACCGCGATGGTCACTTCCGACACCACGGTGCGAAGTAGTTGCTTGCGTTCGGCCATGGTGGTGGTCTCGGCGTCGAAGACCGCTCGCAGGTCGGCGCCGGCCCGCTTCAGCCAGGCCGTCTCCTCCTCGCTGAGCGACACCGGGCGGTTCGCCCGCTTGTCAGCGAGCGCCTTCTCCGCGCGTGCCACCTCGGCCAGACGGGCTTCCCAAGCCGCCTCCAAGCCTCTAGCGACGAGGCGGTTCTCGGGCTCGACCGCGTCGAACTGGCGCCGGGCGCGTTCGGCCTCGTAGCCGGCGCGCTCCACGGCTGCCTCGAAAGCAAGCAGGCCCCGTCGGTGTTCGGCCTCCGCCTCCGCCAAGCCCTTGGCCGTGGCGGCCAGGCTGGCCGGCTCGAGCGCCTCGAAAACGGCTGATACGACAGCCTCGTCGACGCGGCGGCCGCCCACCCTCTGGCAAGCTTCGCTGGAACCGACCTCGCGCGCAGCCCGCAAGCATGCATAGGTGGGCAGCTTTCCCGAACTGCCCCAGTAGTGGACCTGCATCGACCGCCCGCAGCGCCCGCAACGCACCAAGCCGGCCAACAGCGCGCTGCCCTCACGTGGCGCCCCGCCGGCTTCGCCTTGGGTCGGCCGCCGGTTCGCGGCCAGGCGGGCCTGGTTGGAAAGGTACGTTCCCCAATCGATATAGCCTTCGTGGTGCCCTATAAGGCAAATCTCCCACTCGTCTCGGTCTACCGCTCTTACCCGGGTGATGACCCGCCCGGTTGGCTCGACGGTCTTCTCGCCCCGCGTCCGCCCGAACACATAGGCACCGGCATAAGCCGGTTTGACAAGGATTTCGTGCACCGCCCTATAAGTGGCGTCCCTCCAGGCGGTCTTGGTCGTGCCCGGTGTGCGCTGGGGGAGCCTGAGCCCGTCGGCCCGAAGGGACAGCAGCACCTGGCGAGCCGAGGTCAGCTCGGCAAAGCGGGAGAACACCTCGGAGATAGCGGCGCGTACCGACTCGTCGGGCGAGAGGGCCACGGCCCCGTCTTCGTCGTAGTAGAGCCCGACCGGCAGCAGTATCTTCAGCTCGCCCTTGGCCGCCTTGTGGCGCCGGCCGGCGGCGAGACGGCCGCGGATGAGGTGAAGTTCGGCTTCAGCGATAGTGCCCTTAAGGCCCAGCACGAGCCTCGAGTTGTAATCAGCCGGGTGATAGACGCCGTCGTTGTCAGCGAGCAGCGTGTTGGTCAACGCGCACAGGTCCATCAAGTTGTACCAATCGGCGTTGCGGCGCGCGAGCCTGGACACTTCAGTGCCCACCACCAGGCCGACACGGCCAAGACCGACGTCGGCGACCAGGCGCTGGAAGCCGCTGCGGTTGGTCGCCTCCGACCCGGTCAGGCCGAGGTCGTCGTCGATGATGACGACCCGGTCCCGGTGCCACCCAAGCGACACCGCCCGCTCGGTGAGCCCGTACTGCAGCTCCTGGCTCTCGACGTTGTGGGCCACCTGGCCGGGACTGGACTGGCGGACGTACACAACTGCAGTCCTGCGCAACTGCTCCGGTGTCGGCGAAGACAGCTCGTTCATTGCTCTTTCTCCTTATACTTCTTCATTTCCTCTCTTTCCTTCATGGTCTCGTCGTCCATTACGAGGCTCCGGGCGATCAGACGGGCAAACAGCGACAGTAACTGGGCTTGGGCCGGCTCGGGGAGGCTCTCCCACAGCCCTTCAGGCAACGGCTCGTCGGCTCCGACGGGCATGTTCAAGCTCAGCTGAGCGGGCGCGGCTATCATGAGCCTTTGCAAGGGCTCACCTCCACATGTCGTTGGCAGCGAATATGTCGGAGACGAGCCTATGTGGTGCGATGGCCAGTCCCGCGGTTCTTAGAACGGCGGGATTTCGCCTCCAACACCGCCCGGAGACGACGAACCCCTTCAGGCGACAGAACCGTCGCGGCTGCTTGCGCCGCCGGCACCTCCGTGCCACACAGGTCCGTTGCCGTTGCCGGGATCGTGCCCGATGAGCCATCCGGCAATGTCACGACCAACCTGAGTTCACCACCAAGCCGCCGGAAGGTGCGAGCCTCGAGCGTCCGGCTAAACAGCGGGTGCCTCACATCGACAATTCGCACCGGGCAGGGGAGGACCCGGCGAAGATGCTGCAGTATGTCCCCGTTTCGGAGAAGCTGTGGAAGGTGGGCAACGCCCTGCACCCAGAAGGCAGCCCCGAGGCGATCGCCTTCGTGCGCGAGCGCGCCCGTCGCATCCTGCACGGCCAGGTGAGCCAGGTCGTGAAGGGCTTCCGATCCATCGTGACCAAGCGAAAGCTGAAGGGCCAGAAGGCGAAGACCCTCACGGAGGTGGCCAACTACCTCTACGCCAACCGCACTCGCATGCGCTACGACATCTACCTGGCCAACGGGTGGCCGATTGCGAGCGGCTCAGTCGAGGGCGCCTGCAAAAACCTGGTCCGGGATCGATTCGAACGAAGCGGCATGCGCTGGACCCCCAAGATGGCCGAGGCCATGCTCAAGCTCCGAGCAGTGTACCTCTCAGGAGACTGGGACGTGTACTGGCAGTGGCACATCCAGCAAGACCAGCTACGGCTCTACCACAAGGACACGTGGCTACTCGACGCGAAGTAGCCACACCCCATTCATTACCCCCCGCACGGGATCCCGGAGGACGGGGTCAGCGCCTTTCAAGCGCCACGTGATCGGCTCCGACGAG
>DAHWQF010000153.1 GCA_027334785.1 Acidimicrobiaceae bacterium | reverse complement strand
TTCGTGCGCTGCGACGCGCTCTTGCTCGACGAGCAGTCTCGTTCGGACACCTACCCTTACATCGAGTTCGGCGAGCACGACGCCCAGGTCGGTCATGAGGCGACCATTTCTAAGGTCGGTGACGACCAGCTCTTCTACTTGATGAGCCGCGGCCTTTCCGAGCAGCAGGCGATGAGCATGATCGTCAATGGCTTCATCGAGCCGATCACCCGGACCCTGCCGATGGAGTACGCCGTCGAATGGAGCCGGCTGATCGAGCTCCAGATGGAAGGCAGCGTCGGCTGACGACTGGGCGGCGGGCCGCGGGCCGCGGCCAGCCCTAAGATCTGCGGCTATGGCCGCGGCACTGGCACTGGCGATCATGTTGGTGGTGGTGGTCGCCGTGGTGAGCCTGGCTGTCAATGCCCAGGCCCAGGTGCCCGGCGCCCAGCGGGCGGGTTCACCTCGCACCGGGCGCACCGGCCACCCAGGTTCGGGCCCCTCGGCACCGAGGTCGCCGCGGCGGCCAGCGCGCGAGAAGGGCGAGCGGGGCAAGGGCGAGCGGGGCAAGGACCGTGCCGGCGCGGAGTCGTCCCGGCGCGAACCGCCGGCAGCGTCGGAGAAGTCGAACGATCCCGACCAGGTTTTCGGAGACCTCCGCCCGCTCAACAAGACGGCCATGGCGGTGGTTCTTTCGGTGGTCGACGAGCGCACGCTGGGGCCGGTCACGCGCTGCCGCTTGACGCTTCGCGTGGAGCCGAGCGAAGGAGACGCCTTCGAAGTCACGGCGAGGGTGGCGTTCCCGACACCGGAGGAACGCGCCAAGGTGAAGGTCGGGGCGGCCGTCGCGATCCGCTACGACGCCGAGGACCACCGCCGCGTCGTCGTCGAAACGGACAAGCCGGTCGGGGACTGAGGGCCCTTGGCCGGCGACGGGGCCGCCTTGCGGGTGCCTTTCCGAGACCGGGTCGCGGCCGGCAAGGCCCTGGGCGAGCGTGTGGCCGGGAGGGCCGGTCTCCACCGCCCGGTCGTCGTCGCCCTAGTCCGGGGCGGTGTGCCGGTCGGGGCCGAGGTGGCCCGCCAGCTCGGTGCTCCCCTCCTCGCCATGCCGGTCGCCAAGGTCGGCGCCCCAGGGCAAGAAGAGCTCGCGGTGGGAGCGGTGGCGCCCGGCGGGGTGAGCGTTCTCAACGAAGACGTGGTCGTTTCGCTTGGCCTTGGCGCGGCGGAGGTCGACGCGCTGGTGGGGCGCGCGGCGGCCAAGGTAGCTGCCGAGTGGCGTCCTTGCCGTGGTGGGGACCAGTTCTCTCTCGTCGGCCGGGCGGCCGTCGTCGTCGATGACGGCTTGGCCACGGGGGCGACGATGCGCGCCGCGCTGGCTTCGGTTCGCCAGCGAGCCCCGAGCCTGTTGCTGATGGCGGTACCGGTCGCCCCGCCCGAGGCCCTCGAAGCTCTTGCACCCCTAACCGACGACTGCGTGTGCCTTGTCAAACCTCGGCATATGCGGGCCGTAGGTGCGTGGTACGAAGACTTCACCCAGATAACCGGCGAGCAGGTCTCAGAAGCGCTCGCAGAACTCGGCCCCCGGGCTCGTGCCCTCGGCCCCGGCGGCCAAAACCACGCGCTCGCCTAGACTGGCCGCCACATGAAGCTCCCCCCTGCTTTCAGCGCGGACGCGGCTTTAGCCCTCCCCGGGCCGGCGTGGCTGCGCGAGCGCCGTTTAGCGTCATGGGAGAGCTTGGCGGCTTGCGAAGCACCCACCGATTCGGAGGAGATCTGGCGTTACAGCCGCATCGACGACTTGGACCTCGCTCGTTACGGCCTGGGTGGCCCGGCCCACGCCGCGCCCATTGACCCGGCCAGCCTGCCGACTGGCGTGGCTGAGCTGCTAAGCGCAGCCGGGCCCCAGGCCACGGTCGTGGTGTCGAGGAACGGCGGCGAGGCATCGGTCTTCAACCCCCAGCCGGGGCTGTCGGTGGCGCCGGCGGAGGAGCGGCCTCTTGGAGGGCCCGGCGAGCCCGTCGGAGTGCCAAGTGGCCAGAGAGCTGACGCCTGGGTCAGTTTCAATGGGGCGTTCGTGTTGGCGCCGTGGAGGCTGACGGTCTCGCCCGGCTCCACCCTGGCTCACCCGGTGGTCCTCGTGCACTGGCTCGACGCGCAGGCGGCGGCGGTTTCTCCCCGCCTCGAAGTCGACCTTGGCGATGGTGCCGAGGCCCACGTGCTCGAGGTCGTAGCGGGGGCGGACGTTCCAATGCTGGTGGTGCCGCTGTCAGAACTATCTATCGGCCGAGGGGCACGGCTCGGCTTCGGGCAGGTGCAGTTGCTTGGGCGAGCCGCCTGGCAGCTCGGCAACCAGGTGAGCAGGGTGGCCTCCGGCGGGGCGCTCCGCTCGATGACCGTCGCTTTAGGTGGGTCGTACGCCAGGGTGCGCACGGACTCGGTGCTCGAAGGCGAAGGCGGTGACTCCGAGTTGCTCGCCGCTTATTTCGGTACCGGGGGCCAGATGCACGACCTGCGGACTGTGCAGCATCACGCGGCCCCTCACAGCCGTTCGGACCTATTGTTCAAAGGAGCTGTAGCCGACGAGGCGCAATTGGTCTATTCCGGCCTGATACGGGTCGAAAAAGGAGCACGCGGCACAAACGCCTTCCAGACCAACCGCAACCTCGTCCTTTCGGAGGGGGCGCGGGCCTACTCGGTGCCCAACTTGGAGATCGAGGACAACGACGTTCGCTGTTCGCACGCTTCTGCGGTGGGGCCGGTGGACGAGTCGCAGCTTTTCTACCTGGAGAGCCGGGGGGTGCCGGCAGCCGCGGCCGAGAGGCTTATAGTGCTCGGGTTCATGGACGACGTGCTCGAACGTTTCCCGGTCGCCGGGGTGCTCCCGTGGCTCCGAGGCGCCTTCGCAGACAAGTTTTCCACGAGGCGCCCCCATTGAGCCAGGAGGTAAGGGTGAAGCTGACGGACCTGCCCGAAGGGGCGGCCGTGCACGTCGACGGAGGCCGCTCGGGCCTGTGCCTGGTTAGGCTCGGTTACGACGTTTTCGCCGTCGAGGACCGCTGCAGCCACCAAAACTGGCCGCTTTCCGACGGTGAGGTCGACCCGGCCGACTGCAGCATCGAGTGCACCAAGCACGGGAGCACGTTTTCACTGAAAGACGGCCAGGCGTTGTGCCTGCCTGCCACCCAGCCGGTTGCCACTTATGCCGTGCGTCTCGAGGGTGACGAGGCGGTGGTTAGCGTCCCATGAGCGAGCTTGTGATCGAGGGCCTCCACGCGAGCGTCGTCGGGAGGGAAATCTTGCGGGGGGTAGACCTGCGTGTGGGCAGCGGGGAAGTCCATGCGCTGATGGGCCCGAACGGTTCGGGGAAGTCCACGCTCTCCCACGTCCTCGCCGGCCGCCCCGGCTACGAGGTGACTGCTGGCAGTGTCCGTCTCGACGGGGTCGAGCTGCTCGGGCTCCCGGTGTGGGAAAGGGCGCAGGCGGGACTTTTCCTAGCCTTGCAGTACCCGATCGAGGTGCCGGGGGTGAGCGTATACGACGCCCTCGGGGAGTCGATGGAAGCGGCCGGACGGGAGCGCCGTCAGGTGCGCGAGCTCGTCGGCGCCGAAGCCCGTCGCATAGGCGTCGACGAAGCCGTGCTGTCCCGCCCTCTAAATGTCGACCTTTCCGGCGGCGAACGCAAGCGCAACGAGATCCTCCAGCTCGCCGTCCTCCAGCCTCGGGTCGCCGTGCTCGACGAGATCGACTCCGGCCTCGACATCGATGCCCTGAAGGCCGTCGCCCGGCGGGTCGCAGAGCTCGCCGCCGAGTCTGGTATCGGCGTGCTCGCTATCACCCACTACCAGCGGTTGCTCTCGGTGCTTGCCGCCGACAAGGTGCATGTGCTCGCTGCCGGCCGGGTGGTGGAAACGGGGGGTCCCGAGCTCGCCTTGGAGCTCGAACGGACGGGCTACGCGGCCTACGGCGGCGACCAGGAAGAGGCTGCCGAGCCCGCCGCCCGCCTCCCGCGCCCTTTGGTCTGACCCGGTCGCGCGCTAGTCGGCCCGGGGGTGGCGCTTGTCGCGCTCGGCCTCGCGCCTTGCCTGGTAGTGGCCCGCCTTGTAGCCCACCCAGCCAGCAGCGACAGCGAGCACCACGTACTCGGCTATGCGGAGGGCGAGGTCGAAAATGCCCTGGAAGAGACCCCAGGCCAGTATCCCGGCGATGATCACCACGACGGCGCCGGCGAGCTTGCTCTTGGCGCTCCCTCGCCCATGAGGCTTCTCGTCGGCGGCGGCCTTTGCTTGGCCCAGCTTGGGCCCAGGAAGAGCGCGGACCGGGCCGCCGTTCAGCCCGTCCAGCTGGACCGAGGAGCCCGGCTTGTCAGCGACGGCGGTCGCGTTGCCTGGTGCCCGGGCCAGCGTGCTGCAAATGAGGCACTGGCCCTGTGGGAAGCCATGGATGCAGTTTGCCACCGGGGTCCAGGGTACGCCTGTAGCGCGGCAAGCGGTTGGCGGGCCCCTGTGGCGTACGTGCGGGCCAGGCCAGGCTCGAGGAGGCGCGCTGGCTTCGGGGGCTCGCTCCGGGGGCTCGCTTCGGGGGCTCGCTCCGGGGGCTCGCTTCGGGGTCTGGCCTCTCGGGCGGTCAGCTGTCGGGGCGGTGTTCGCGCAGGTAGCGCTCCACTTCTGCCGCAATGTGCTCGCCCGACGCTGGGCGGAGGCGAGGGCCCTCCCCTCCCCGGGCGTTGCCCGGGCCGCGGTGCTCGGCTTCCTCGTCTTGCGCCTCCAGCTTGTGCACGTAAGCGGTGGCGTCTTCGTCGGAAGCCACGAGCTCGTCTATCTGGCGCTCGTAGGCAGCTGCGGCGATCTGCAACTGAGCCAGGTCCACCTTGGCGCCGAGCACGTGGGTGGCGCGCTCCACGAGCGCCAGCGTGGCCTTGGGGGAGGTGCTCTGGGAAACATAGTGAGGGACGCTCGCCCAGAGGGACACGGTCGGGATGCCGGCCTGGCCGAGCGCATCGGACAAGACCCCGACGATGCCCGTCGGGCCCTCGTAGTACGAGGGCTCCACGCCGGCCAAAGCTGCGAGCTCGGGGTCGGCTGCACCGCCGGTCACGTGCACGGGGCGGGTGTGGGGGACGTCGGCCAGGAGGGCACCGAGGAAGACGGCGGTGCCCACGCCGAGCTCGGTCGAGGCCTCCCGCAGCTCCCGGGCCAGGCTGCGCCACCGCAGCTGGGGCTCGGGGCCAGAGAGTAACACGACGTCCTGTTCCCGGCCGGGGAGAGTGGCACTGACGAGCTCGAGCTTCGGCCACTCGAGCCGCCTCGTTTGCCCGGACTCGAGCCGGACCTGGGGCCGGCTGGCGGTGAAGTCCCACAGCTCCTCGGCATCGAAGGACGCGAACTCCTTGCCCGTCCACGCCCGCCTCAGGTAGGCGACCGCCCCTGAGGCGGCGTTGCCGGCGTCGTTCCAGCCCTCGAAGGCGGCGAGGAGCACCGGCCGGCGCAGCTCGGGCCGCTCGGCCCAGCGCAGGAGTGCCATTCCCTCGACGCTAGTCAGCGATGGGCGGTGACGGGGTTGGCGGCGCACATAGAGCCGTGCCTAGGCTTCTCGGCCCGTGGACTGGGACGCTCCCAACTACGACCGGCTGTCGAACCCCCACGTGCTCTGGGGGAGGGCCGTGCTCGAGCGCCTCGAACTGGCCGGCGACGAGGCGGTCCTGGACGCCGGCTGTGGGACCGGGCGCGTTACAGAAGAGCTGCTGGCGCGCTTACCCCTCGGGAAAGTGGTAGCCCTGGACGCCTCGCCGGCGATGCTCGACCAGGCGCGCTCGCGCTTCGCCAAGGTGCCCGGTGCCGCCGGGAGGGTGAGCTTTGTCCACGCCGACTTGCTCGAGCTGTCGCCCACCCACCTCCGTGCCCTGGCGCCCCTCGACGCGGTGTTCTCGACGGCGACGTTCCACTGGGTGACCGACCACGACAGGCTCTTCGCCAACCTGCGAGCGGTCCTGCGGGGTGGCGGGCAGCTCGTCGCCCAGTGCGGCGGAGAAGGCAACATCGCCAGCGTCGTAGCGGCGGTCCGCCGGCTCGGGACTGAGAGGGCCGGAACCTGGCTTTACGCATCGGCCGAGGAGACGGCGGCGCGCCTCGAGCGGACGGGCTTCGACGGCGTCCACTGCTGGTGCCACGCTGACCCCGTGAGCTTCCCGGACCGGGAGGCGCTGGCCGAGTTCCTCCAGACGGTGTGCCTCCGCGAGCACCTCGGGACGCTGCCGCCAGCCGAGCGCCGGCGTTTCGCCGAGCGGGTGGCTGAGACGATGCCAGAGCCTGTGATCGACTACGTGCGCCTAAACGTCGTGGCCCGGGCTCGCTAGCAGGCCCGACCGCTAGGCTCGACCCACTGTGAGCCGCCTCAGCCACTCGGTCGAGCAGGTCAGCAAGCTGCTGGCCTCGGCCGACCTGTCTTCGGGCGTGGTCGTGAGCGAGCTTCTCGGCCACACCTACGAGCGCCGGCACTTGGACCTTTCGGACCTATCCCCGGCCGAGCAGGCTGCCCTCGTGGCGGGACGGTGCGAGAACCTCCAGCCCAGCGAGGAGGCCTTGGCTGAGCGGGTGGAGGCTGCCGCCAAGGCGGGCCGGCGCTTCGTGGCCAAGTTCGGTATCGACCCGACTGCAGCCGAGGTGCACTTCGGCCACGCCGTTGCCATGGTCCTCCTCTCCCGGTTCCAGCGCATGGGCCACCAGGTGGTCTTCATCGTGGGCGACGTGACCGCCAAGATCGGCGACCCGAGCGGCCGTTCCGACGAGCGGCCGCCGCTTACGGACGCCGACATCGCGGCCAACCTCGCCACCTATCGCGACCAGGTGTCCCCCTTTTTCGACTTCTCCCGGGCCGAGTTCCGCCACAACGGCGATTGGTTGCGCGGGGTCACCCTCGCGCGCCTGATCGAGGTGACCTCGCACGTGCCGCTGTCGATGTCCCTCCAGCGCGAAGACTTCCGGGCGCGCCTCGAGGCCGGCCACGGCCTCTCCCTCGCCGAGCTGCTCTACTCAGTCGCCATGGCCCTCGACTCGGTGGAGGTCAACTGCGACCTCGAAGTGGGGGGCGTGGACCAGTACTTGAACATGCAGATGTGCCGCAAGGTCATGGAAATTTGCGGCCAGGAGCCCGAGTTGGTCGCCACGGTGCCCCTCATCGAGGGCACTGACGGCACCGGGGCCAAGATGAGCAAGTCACGGGGCAACTACGTCCCCCTCACGGCGCCGGCGAGCGAAGTGTTCGGCAAGCTCATGTCCGTCCCCGACCGCCTCGTCGTGCCCTACCTGCGGGCGTTGTCCGAGTGGCAGGACCCCGAGCTCGAACTGGTGAGGAAGCGCTTGGAGGGCGGCTCGCTCCGCCCGGTCGACCTGAAGCGGGCCATGGCTGGCGAGGTCACGGCAGCCCTCCATGGGGTGGAGGCAGCCATGCGGGCGAGAGACGACTTCGCGGCCCATTTCTCCCGCTC
>DAHWQF010000152.1 GCA_027334785.1 Acidimicrobiaceae bacterium | reverse complement strand
GAAGGGCCGCGCGAACCCGAGCACCCGCTTCAGCGTCCCCTTGGGCAGCTTGTGCTTGGTCACGTTGCGGTCCTGGCGGAGCGAGCGCATGAAGCCCCAGCCGGCATTGCCCATGCCAACGTGCATCATGTGACCACTCTCTCAGATGGCGGGCTTTTTGTGGAGGGGTTTATGGCGCGTCCCCTTACCGATGGCCCGTCGGCACGCTTGCGCTCTTGGCCTTGGCCAATTCGACCGGCGGAGACGGCGTTCGCCGGGCCCCAAGGCAGGGCCTTCAGCAGTGCTGCTCAGCCATTGGCGGCAAAGCCATTTGCCGCTATCAGGTCCCGGTACCACCCGAAGCTGTCCTTCCGGACCCGCTCACCCGTCGGGTACTCGGTCCACACGAGGCCGAAGCGCTTGGAGTACCCCTCGGCCCATTCGAAATTGTCCATGAGACTCCACACGAAATAACCCTGTACGTCCACGCCGGCGTCCATGGCGTCCTTGACCGCCTTCACGTGCGCATCCAGGTAAGCGACCCGGCGGGGGTCGTGGACCGCACCGTCAGGGCCTCGATAATCGTCAACGGCCACGCCGCTTTCAGTGATATAGAGCGGGGCCTTGGTGTACTCGTCCGAGAGGCGGGTGAGCAGCGCGGTGAGGCCGGCGGGGTCCACCTCCCAGCCCATAGCAGTGCGCTCGAGCCAAGGGCGGCCCACTTGGGCCGCGCCGAGGGAGGCGGTCGGGGTACCGAGCAGGCTATCGGGGGCGACATAGCCGGCCTGGCGGGCCTCAGCCAACCGGTTCGTGCTGGCGACGACGTGGTTCATGTAGTAGTTGACCCCGAGGAAGTCGACGGGACGGCTGATGAGGTCCATGTCGGTGTCGCGCACCACGTCCATCTTCAACCCGGCTGCTGCCGCCGTCGCCAGCACGTCAGCTGGGTAGCTGCCCCTGAACAGCGGGTCGAGGTACAGGCGGTTGAGGCCGCCGTCCAGCTTCCTCGCTGCCTCGACGTCGAGTTCGTGGTCGCTCGCCGGGATCTGGGGGGCAAGGTTGAGGGTGATGCCGACTGGTGCTTTGGTGTCGCGCCGCACCACCTCGCTGCCGAGGGCGTGGGCGAGCAGCAAGTGGTGCGTAGCGCGTATGGACAGCTGCGGGTTGGTCAACCCGGGCGCGTGCACCCCGACCGCGTAGCCGAGCCAGGCTGAGCACCAGGGTTCATTGAGCGTTATCCACAACCCAACTTCGTCGCCGATGGCGGCGGTGACCATGGCGACGTACTCAGAAAAGCGCTCAGCCGTCTCCCGTACCGGCCAACCCCCTTCGTCTTGCAGAGCCTGGGGCAGGTCCCAGTGGTAAAGGGTCACGACTGGCACGATCCCGCGGTCGCGAAGCCCAGCAGCGAGCCGGCGGTAAAAGTCGAGCCCCTCCTGGTTGGCCGAGCCCTTGCCGTCGGGCTGCACGCGGGGCCAGGCCACGGAGAAACGGTACGCGCGAAGCCCTAGTTCGGCCATCAGCTCGAGGTCCTCGCCGGTGCGCTCGTAGTGGCGACAGGCCACGTCCCCCGTGTCGCCGTTGGCGGTGCGCCCCGGCGTATGCGAGAACGTGTCCCAGATCGATACCCCACGCCCGTCCTGGTTGACGGCGCCCTCGATCTGGTAGGCGGCCGTCGCGGCCCCCCACAGGAAGCTTTTGGGGAGCTCGTTTGCCACAGTGCCCTCCTCGCGTCGAGGCCGCGAAGCCTCGGTATTTGGTTTGAACCGGTTCAGGTTACCCGGCCCAGCCGCGTCCTCCGGCGGGCCAGCCAAACGGCCTCGATCTCACCGATGGAAAGAAGCAGGTCCCGGCCCCGGACCCACTCCTCGCCCGCCTTTTCCATGGTGCGGAGCCACTGCACGTCGCTCCGCAGCCGCTTTACCTGGCCCGCCAGCCCGGCGATGTCGTCGGCTTCGACGGCGAGGTGCCGGCGCACCATCTCCCTCGTGGAGGCGATCCCGTGACCGGCCAAGGGGGCGAAGGCGACGACCGGGCGCGGGGTACGCAACGCCTCGAGCACCGTGACACCGGCGCCATTGGTGACGACCACGTCCGCCGCGGCCATGGCCTCGGGCATCTGGTTGATATAGCCAAAGACGGTCAAACGGCCCGGGCGGGTCTCCGCGAGGGCACGAACCTGGGCCTCGAGCTGGCTGTTCTTACCGCAGACCGCCAGTACGTGGACGGGGGGGCCGTCTAAGTGGACGAGGGCCTCGACCCCCGCGGCGACCGCGCCCAAACCCCAAGCCCCGCCTGTGACCAAGACCACAAAATCTTCCGGCGGGAGGCCGAACAAGCGGCGCGCCTCGTCGCGGCTAAAGTCCCCAAAGCCCTTCCGCACGGGCGGGGCGCCGACCCGGAGGGTGTGCTCGAGCCCTGGTAGCAGGGCATGTTCCGCGGCGCTGTCGTACACCGCGAAGTGCAAGTCGATACCCTCGTAGGCCCAAAGCGGGTGAACATGGAAGGCTGGTATATAAGTAACCGTAAGGGCGTCGAGGCCCCGCTTCTTGCGCAGCCAGGCGAGCGCGCCAGAGCCGAAGGGGTAGGTCGAAATGATGACATCGGGCTCCCGGCCCCTCATCGCCCGCTCGAGCCGGGGCCCGAAGAAGGCTTCAGCGGCAGCTCTCGACGCGTCGGCGACCCGCTGCGAGCGCGACAGCGCCGAATAGGACACTTCGTAGCTCCAGGGCCACACGTTGAGCTGAAAGCTGTAGGACCAGCGGGCCAGCCTGGCAAACCGGCGGCCCCTCACTTCCATGGTGTCCAGTTGTTCGACCTCGCAGTGGGGCCATCTCTCCCTGATAGCCTCGGTCAATGCGGCAGCGGCCGCGTTGTGGCCCTCTCCCATCTCCGCAGAGATGATCAGGACCTGGCGCGGCAGGTCGTCGTCTCGGCCCGTCATTAGGGTTCCTGTCTACTAGAAATGCGTACCGGTCCCGCCACAGGCCATGTTGGTCCTCGGTAGCCTACTCGCCCTTGCCTCGGGCACGCTGATGGCGCTCGCCGCCGCGCTCGAGAAGTACGAAGGGATGCGCACCGCCCTCGCGAGCAAGGGCTTCGCCCTGCTAGCAGCGCTGGCCCGCCGGCCTTTGTGGGTAGTGGGCGTGGTCGCTAGCGCCCTGGGCTGGGTGCTCGAAACGGCCGCGCTCGTACTGTCGCCGGTCCCGGTGGTGGCCACCCTGCGCAACGCCGGCCGGGGCGTGCTCGTGCCGTTCGGGCGCGGCTGGCTGGCCGAGCGCTTCGGCTCGCTCGAACTGACCGGGATCGTGCTCACGATCCTGGGCGGGGCAGTGACAGCCTTCGGGTCCTCGGGCGCCGCCATCGTGCGTAAACCGCTCCCCAACCTCACCACGCTCGAGGTGGGTGCCGGTTGCGCCCTCTTCGCCGCTGTCGTTGCGGAACTGTCCCGGCGGCTGGCCGGCGACCTGCAGCCGGGGATGGCCGCGACGCACCTCGAGAGCCTCCGGTCCAAAGCGGCGGGGATCGCCGCCGGCGCCGCCGTGGGGGTGCTCTTCGCCGGTACCGGCGTCTACAGCAAGGAGATCGGCGACCGGATCGCGCTCTACGGGCTGAACGGCCTCCCTTCGTCCTTCGGGAGCCCGAGCCCTTATCTCATGGTGGCCAGTACGGTGTGGGCGCAGAGCATCCTCCAGCAGGCGTTCCGGCGGGCAAACGCGGCGAGCGTCGCCTCCGCCAACGCTTCGGTCGCCTCGACCGGCCTCATCGTGGCCGGCTTCGCGCTCTACGGCCAGCACATATCCGGGGCGCTCGGGGGGGTGGCCCTCTTCGGCGGCATCGTCGTGGCCACTGCCGGCACGATCATGCTCGCCGCCTCGCGCCCTGCTCTTCCCGTTGCCGCCACCTTGGCCCATGTCGACCTCGACGGGGCCGGCCACGGGGCCGGCGACGGGGCCGGCGACGGGGCCGGGGCCGGGTCCGGGCACCGGGCCGAAGGGCCAGATGGCCCCCGCGGGCACCCCAGCGCTCCACCGGCGAACCCAGTTGACGACCCTATGCGGCACTAACGAGCGGTCCGGACGCAGCCACCGTCCCCTCGGCCCTCACCCGCCGGCCGGAACGCCGGCCACACCCGTGCCCCTCCCCAGGTCGCCTCTCAGCCCCTCGACCGCGAGGATCACGTCGTGGAGCCCCCCCTGGGTATGAGCGTCGAGCAGGTTGATGATCTTCTCGACGTCCTCAAAGGTTTTGGCGGCGCGGGCGTCAGCGGCCGCGTTCTGCAGGTTTTGTCCGACCATCAACGCGGGCAGAAGGACCAACTGGATGAAGTTCTGCGAGACCCACTGGACCATAATCACAAACCCGGCGGCGGCAATTAAACCGATGGCCGGCGAAACTATGTGGGCCTCGACTAGGGACGCCGGCAGGCCGAGCAACGAAATCACACAAAACAACCAAAAACACGTCATAGTGCCTACGTTTTCGGTTATGAGCACGGCCAGCCGCTTATTGAACCGTGCGTAGGCGTTGTGCGTCGGCAGGTGGTCGATCGTCCGGGCGTGGACGGCGTGGCCGAGGCGAGTGAAACCGAACACTGGCCGAGGTCCTTTTCGGGGTTGGGCTTGCATTGGAGAGCTGATGGCGGTCATGGCGCGACATTGTCGCGCGCCGGCGCGTGCCCAACGCCCAGGGTCGGCTTCCGGGGCAGTTCGCCTACGGCCGAGGGCTGAAGCGCTCGACACGCGCCTCGAAGTGCCGCCTAGCGGAGACTGCTAGTTGCTCGGCACCCTCGCCCAGGGGGCCGTCGTCCACCACGACGTCGTCGGCCAAGGTCTCCCCAGCCACGAGGCCGAGGTTGGCCTCGACGGCGGCGCGGAGGCGCGGGTCGCCGGCGAAGCCGAGGGACAGGCGGATGTGGTCCGAGACATCGAGGCCGGCACGCTTCCTCGCCTCTTGCACCTGGCGCACCACGTCACGGGCCAAGCCCTCGGCCTCGAGCTCGGCCGTGACGTCGAGATTGAGCGAGACCACCATCTCCTTACCCGAGAGCGCCCGGGCTGAGGTTGGGTCCTTCGGTACGAGGGAAAGGAAGTACTCGTCGGCTCCTAGCTCGTGGCCCGCCACCTCGACGCCCCCTCCTGGCAAGCGCTTCCACGCACCCTGGCGCACCGCGGCTATCACTTCTTGGGTGGCGGGGCCGAGGCGGGGACCGAGGGCAGCCGGGTGGACTTGCAAGACGAGGTCGGCGACGCTGGCGACATCGCTCACCAGGTGCACCTGCTTGACGTTGAGCTCGTCGGCTACCAGATCGGCAAAGGCTTGGAGCTCGCCGGCGCCGGCGCCGGCCACCGTAGCCGAGGCGAGCGGGAGCCGGGCACGCAGCCCGGCAGCCTTCCTGATCGAGTGGCCGGCCGAGCACACCGCGCGCACGGTGTCCATCCGGGCGACCAGTTCTGTGTCCCAGGGCAGGGCCGACACGTCCGGCCAGTCGGCCAGGTGGACGCTCCGTTCACCCGTCAGGCCCCGGTAGACGTGCTCGGAGAGCATGGGCAGGAGCGGGGCCGAGACCAGGCACAGGGTGTGGAGCACCGTGTAGAGGGTGTCGTAGGCGTCCGCTTTGGAGCGGTCCGAGGCGGCCGAGGAACCGGCCCGGCTCCAGAAGCGGTCCCGGCTCCGGCGGATGTACCAGTTGTTGAGGGCGTCGAGGAAAGAAGACACCGACGAACAGGCACCGTAGAGGTCGTAGGCGTCCAGGGCCTCGGTGACCTCCTCGGCCAAAAGGCGGGCCTTGGAGAGGACGTAGCGGTCAAGCACCTCGGCCTGCTCGGCGCGCCAGGCGGCGCGGTGGCCGTCCGCGTTCGCGTACATGGAGAAGAACTTCCAGGCGTTGTAGAGCGGGTTGAGCACGGCCCGGGTCGCCTCTCCTGGCCCCTTGCGGTCGATCACCAGGTCCGAACCACGCACGACGGCCGAGGAGAGCAGGTACCAGCGCATGGCGTCGGCGCCGTAGCGCTCGAACATCTCGTCGGGGTCGGGGTAGTTGCGAAGGCGCTTGGAGAGCTTGAGCCTGTCCTCGCCGAGCACGATGCCGTGGGCGAGGCAGGTCTCGAACGCCGGCTTGCCAAAAAGTGCGGTGGCGAGCACATGCAAGGTGTAGAACCAGCCCCTCGTCTGGCCGATGTACTCGACGATGAAGCTGGCCGGGAAATGCTCCTCAAACCACTCGGCGTTGTCGAAGGGGTAATGGACCTGGGCAAAGGGCATCGAGCCGGACTCGAACCAGCAGTCGAGCACGTCTTCGACCCGGCGCATCTTGGAGCGGCCGCTTGGGTCGTCGGGGTTGGGCCTCACCAGGCTGTCGATGGCCGGCCGGTGCAGGTCGGCCGGCATTACGCCGAAGTCGCGCTCCAGTTCGGGCAGGCTGCCGTACACGTCGATGCGCGGGTAGGCAGGGTCGTCGGAGACCCAGACCGGGATCGGGCTCCCCCAGAAGCGGTTGCGCGAGATCGACCAGTCCCGGGCGCCCTCCAGCCACTTGCCAAACGCCCCGTCCCTCACGTGAGCGGGCACCCAGGTGACTTCCTGGTTGAGCGCCAGCATCTGCTCCCGGATGGCGGTGACCCGGACGAACCAGGAGGAGACGGCCCGGTAGATAAGGGGCGTGTCGGTCCGCCAGCAGTGCGGGTAGGAGTGGACGTAGTCCTCCTCGGCGACGAGCGCCCCCTTTTCTCTGAGCGCGGCGATCACCGGGCCATTGGCCTCGAAGACCTGCATGCCCTCGTAAGGGGCCACCTCGGCGGTGAACCTGGCGCGCGAGTCGACGGGGCAGATCACCCTGATGCCCACCTTCTCGCAGGCACGCTGGTCATCCTCGCCAAAGCCCGGCGCCAGGTGCACGATCCCGGTGCCCTCCTCGGTCGTGACGAAGTCCTCGGCCAACACGACAAAGGCGCCCGGCTCGCTGGCGAAGAAGTCGAAAAGGGGCCGGTAGCTGAGCCCCGCCAGCTCGGCACCGGTCACGGTGGTCGCCATCCTGCCCCCCTCGAGCTGCGGCCCGAGCGCTTCTCCGAGCGCCTCCCAGCGCGCCTCGGCCAGGACCCAGTAAGCGCCGCCGGCTTCGACCACGGCATAGGAGAGCTCCGGCCCGACCGCCAGGGCCAGGTTGGAAGGCAATGTCCAGGGGGTCGTCGTCCAGACAAGCGCCCTCAAGGGCAGGGTGGTGCCGGGAGGTTGGGGGCTGCCGGTGGCGCCGGGAGGTTGGGGGCTGCCGGCGAGCCGGACAGCCAGGGGGTGGGCCGCGGGCAGCGGGGAAAGCTCGAAGGCCACCGTGACCCCGGGGTCGTGCCTCGGCCGGTAGGAGTCGTCCAGGCGGGTCTCGGAGTTGGACAGCGGGGTCTCGCACTCCCAGCAGTAGGGCAGGACCCGGTAACCCTCGTAGAGGAGGCCTTTTTCGTAGAGCTGCTTGAAGGCCCACATGACGCTCTCCATGTAGGGGAGGTCCATGGTCTTGTAGTCATTGGCGAAATCGACCCAGCGGGCC
>DAHWQF010000151.1 GCA_027334785.1 Acidimicrobiaceae bacterium | reverse complement strand
GGTCATAGAGGGAAAAGTCGTTCACTGGTACCAAGCCGACCCCGGCTCGGACGAGCGTCTCCCAGTTGTGTCGCCTAATGCTCGCGCCGACCGTGCTTAGCTCCTGGGCCGTGAGCTTCCCGGCCCAGTAGGACTCGAGTGCCCACTTGAGCTCTCGGTTGGGCCCGATACGGGGCATCCCGTGGACGGTGGCTGTCATTGCGCCAGGCTTACTAACACTTCTGCAACTTCGGTCATGGCGTCCCACCGCCGGCCGTACCCGCGGCCCAGGGGGGGCCATGCCGTGAGCCAACTCGCCCTCATGACCTGAGGCTATGCCGCCGAGGGCGGGCGGTGCACCCCAACGCTGGCCGCACGCTCGCCTTGAACCGGGGCGGGTTTGGCCCACCTCGCCGCACTGGTCCGGAATAGGAAACCTCGAGGGCTCATGCGCCGCCGCCGGCCGGCGCTTGGCCTTGTCGCCCTGCCAGCATCCGAGCGGGCCGCGCCGCCAAATTGGCCGCCTCCACCAGCCCGGCGGCGGCGAGCAGGGCCCCGGCGAGGGCCGTAGCCACGGGGCGGCTCGCTCCCAGCCCGACGCACAAAGCCGCGATGCCCGCGGTCACCAGGCCGTAGCTGACGGCGGCCCAGGTGTGGTTGTAGAGGTCGGCGAACATGAGCTGCTGGCCGCCCGGGCCCTTGCCCACTCCCTGCGAGCGCAGCACCGACCACCCGATGAACGGCACAACCTTGTAGGCATGGCCCGCTAGCGCTTCCAGCAGCCACCCCCCGAAGGCAGCGACCGCGGCGGCCACCAGGGCCACCCCGACGTGATGGTTGCGCGGGAGCACCAGCCAGGCCGCGAACGCCGTCCCCGCCCCCGCCGCCAGCCAAGCTGCCGAAGTCAGGACGTAAAGGAGGTGCAGGTCGGCCTTACGCCGGCGGTGGCGGACGTGGGCACCCAGCGAGCAGAGGTGGGCCACGAGCCCGGCCGCCAGGACAGCCGCCCCAGCGCCGGCCAGCGGCGGCAGGCCGGCGAGGAGCCCAGGCGACAGGAGTGCCACCCCGGCCGGCACTGCCCAGACCGCCACAACTCCGGCCCGCCGGCGCCCAGGTACGTGGGCCAGGAAGAACATCGGCCAAAGCTTCTCTGCTACCCCCACGTAGGTGAGCCCGAGCCAGCCGAACAGGCCCACTACGGCGTGAGCTAGCACCACGTGGCCTGAAAGTTCCCACCAGTTGCCCCTCCGGTCGGCCACATAGGCGATACCAAAACAAGCGGTGACGACGAAGCCGGCCACCGCAAAGCGGAGCCCCGTGAGCGGGGCCCCCTTCCCCTTGGCGGCGAGCGGGTGCGAGAGGTCCACGACGAGCAGCGCGATCGCCAGCGCCGCCAGGGCTCCGCCGGCCTCCACCACCCTTTCCTGCTCGGTGGCTATGCCGAGGGGCAAGAGCCAGGAGGCGGCCAGCCAAGTGACGAAGGTGGCCCGGGCCAGGCGCACCGAGCGCAGCGGCTTCTGGGCGATCACAGGTACGAACTGGTGCATGGCGCCGAGCACCCCCATCGACAACGTCGCCAGCATGCCTAGGTGCGCCGCCGCTACCACTGGGTCCGCGGTCGGGTCGGTACCGGCTGCGCCCCTCGCCCAAAGCCACGCCCCACCGCAGGCCACGAGGCCCATGGCGGCTGCCCCGAAAAAGCTGAGGGGGACCGAGGGGGGCGGCACCGTCCCCGGCAGGCCAGGGGGCCGGCCCAGCCAAGCGCCGGCGGACGCCTGCGGCGCTCCTGCCCCGCCGGCCGGCGCGGCCTTGAAAGCCAATGGGCCCGAGCCTGTCGTCGTCGCACCACCCACGCCTAATAATCTAGCACAGAGCAGAACAAGCTTCGGGTCCGAAGGCGGGGAGGCATACTGCCGTCACGAGCAAATGATGAGCGGAACTCGTGCTCAGGTACCACCGTGACGATAGTATTACCAGTAGACACTAGAGTTATAAGGAGCTGACCATGACCTTCGTCGTCGACTGGGCCCTCGACCCGACCCCATCCCTTACGGTCGTGACCGAGGAGGCGATGGAGGACGTCCAACCAATGGACGCCGATGGGACCGTGACAACTCTCGCCGGCCGGCCCTACGGCCAAGGCGACCTCCAAGCGGGTGAGATCTCGTTCCGCCGGCCCGAAGCCGTGGCCGTCGGCCCCGACGGGACCGTCTACGTCGCCGACACGGGCAACGACCGGGTCGTGGGCATCGACCCCTCCGGCCAAGCCCGCACCGTCGCTGGGCGGCGTAGCCTTGGCTTGGCACCGGCGCCGGCCCCCGACCTGCGTTGGCCGACGAGCCTCGCGTTGGCCGGAGACGGCACGCTATACATAACCGACGCGGCCAGCAACGTCGTCCGCCGGGTCAGCCGGGGCGGGACCTCCACGGTGTTCGCCTGTGAGCCGGCCTGGCGGCCCGTAGCCCTCAGCCTTTTCCCCGACGGCCGGGTGCTGGTCGCCGAGGCCCAGTGGGCCCCCGGGCGTACCACCGGCCGGCTACGGACCATCGACCCCTGATGCGCCTGGCCGGTACGAGCCTCAGCATGACGCCACCGTCACGTCCACCGCCGGCACCAGGGTTGACCGGGTCTTCGTCGACGGCGCCATTTGGGACTGCTGGCTCTTTTCCTCGGTTCAGACGACGATCTGCTGTCATGGGGCGCGTGGACGAAACTGGCGCCCCGGCGCCCGGGCGCCCACCTTGAACCGGGCAAGCAGGCAGCGGCAGGCTGGGCGGGTGAAGATAACCGACGTCCGAACGGTCTGCACCGCTCCGGAGGGCATCCGCCTCGTGATCGTGCGCGTCGACACAAGCGAGCCTGGCCTGTACGGGCTCGGTTGCGCCACGTTCACCCAACGGCCGCTCGCCGTCGTGACCGCTGTCGAGGAGTACCTGAAGCCCTTTGTGACCGGGCGTGACCCCGACAACATCGAGGACATCTGGCAGGCCGCCCAGCTCAGCTCCTACTGGCGCCATGGCCCCGTGCTCAACAACGCCCTCTCGGGGGTCGACATGGCATTGTGGGACATGAAGGCCAAACGTGCCGGCATGCCCCTCTACCAGCTCTTTGGTGGCAAGTGCCGCCGTGCCGCCGAAGTTTATGTGCACGCCCATGGCTCGGGCTCCAAAGAGGTCGCAGCACGTGCTCGGTCTTTCCTAGAACAAGGCTTTCGGCACATCCGCTGCCAAGTTGCCGTCCCTGGGCGCTCGGCCTACGGCACGGGAGCGGCGATGAACCCTCGCCTCGACGGCCTCGAGGCCCCTGGCGAGTGGTGGGACCCACGCCAGTACTGTCGCATCGTGCCGCGCTTGTTCGAAGAGCTGCGGTCCACGCTCGGCGAGGACGTCGAGTTGCTGCACGACGTCCACGAGCGGGTGCCGCCGACGATGGCACTCCAGCTCGCCAAGGACCTTGAGCCCTACCACCTCTTTTTCCTCGAGGACATCGTCGCCCCGGAAGACAACCCTCATCTCCGCCTCATCCGCGAGCAGACCAGCGTGCCCATCGCTATGGGCGAGCTTTACACCAACAGCGCCGAGTTCTTGCCAGTGGTCGAGGGACGCCTGGTCGACTTCATCCGTGTGCATATCTCTGACATCGGCGGGCTGACGCCGGCGCGCAAGTTGGCCGCACTGTGCGAGTTCTTCGGCATCCGCACCGCCTGGCACGGCCCTGGCGACGCCTCGCCCGTGGCCCATGCCGCCAACCTGGCCCTCGACCTCTCGTGCCCTAACTTCGGCATCCAAGAGCTTGCCCTCTGGAGCGACAGGTCACGCGAGGTTTTCCCTGGCTGCCCCGAGGTCCGCGACGGGGCGCTGTGGGCCAACGACCTACCGGGGCTCGGCATCGACCTCGATGAGAACGCGGCTGCGCGGTTCCCCTTCCCTGAGCACGACTTCAACGGCTCCTGGCCAGAGGTGCGCCTGCGTGACGGGACCGTTACCCGGCCCTGATGGCGACGCTCGGCGAAAAGGCGCCACGGTGGGCCTTGGGGTGGTGGATGTTGGGTTGAGGCGCGGTTGGCGAGAGGCGGCCCCCATGCAGAGTTTGCCCCAGGCTGTGACGGACTTTTGGATGAACGACCCTACGAAGCGACGGTGCACCGGTCCGCCGGCGCTAGTGCCGTCTCATGGGCGAAGGTGCTTAGCCGAGAACCCGAGCAGCCGACGGGCAGCGGAGGTGTCATAGGCGCAGCTTCGCGCTCCTAGCTCCCTGCGTAGCACGGTGTCTGGGTGAAAGCGGTGGACCAGGTCGCCGAGGGGCTCGTCCACGAGGGCGTCCTCGGCCACGACGTTTAGCACGTGGTGGCCACTCAGCCTGCCTTCCAGGGCGGCCGAAATCCCGAGCAGGCAGGCTTCCGCCGCGTCCCGGACGTCTAAGTACGCCCATAGCTCACGCGCCGCGTCCGCGGGATGGACCCGGTTGGCCTCGCTGCGGGCCACGATCCGCTGAGCGGAGTTCGTGAAAGGGAAGCGGTAGGCGAGGACCGTCATCGCGGAGCGGCGGGAGACCATAGCCGCCGTGAGCTCGTCGCACTGCTTCGAGAGGCCATAGGGGTCGGCTGGGCGCAGCGGGTGCTGCTCGTCGAGCGGGGCGTAGTCGGGGTGCAACGGCTCAGGTGCAAAAACGAGGCCGAGGGCGCAGATGCTCGAGGCGATGACCGCTGCTTTGGCGCCCGCGCTGGCGGCGGCGTCGAGCACATTGAAGGTGGTCTCCACGTTGTTGGAGAAGACCTCGGTCGGCTCACGACCTTCAGGGGACGGGATCGCCGCCAAGTGGACGACGGCGTCCTTCCCTCTGACCGAGCGCTGGACGATGCTTGTGTCCGAGGCGCTCCCCACGATGACCTCGTCGAGCAAGTCTTCTACCGGCCCCTCGGGGCGGCGCCGGTCAAGCCCAGCCACGGAGAAGCCTGCTTCTTTCAGGCGAGACGCCGTCACCGAGCCGATGCGCCCGGCCACCCCGGTCACGAGCACGCTCGTCACGCGCTACACCCCGCCCTCAAGCCCGACGGCCGAGCCAACCGCCCGGGCTGCCGGCCGGTCCAAGCGCTCTGGCACCGGGGTTGGCGCCCCGTCGAGCAGGCCTTGTAGGTAGCCGATGGCATGGGCCCTCGCCCGATGGCCCCACGCCGTGTCCCCGGCCATCTTGGGCACGTGGTCGTCGAGCAGGTAGCCGTCGAGCAGGTAGCCGTCGAACCCCGAGGCTCGTAGGAGGTCGACCACCTCCCGCGGAGAACAGTTCCCCTCGCCGAGGAAGCACTCCTTGAACGATGGCACCGTGCCCTGCACCTGGCGGAAGTGCACGTAACAGATCGCGCCGAGAGGGCCGAAGGTCTCGATGGCCGCCCGCACCGCGGCGGGCCCACCTTCCATCTCCGACATTGTCCCGAGACAGAGGTCGAACCCAAAGAGCGCCCCACCCCTCCCGGGCGCCTCCGTGTCGGTCCGCCAGACTCCGTTGACGAGGAAGTTGAGCTGAACAGCCTTGACGCCAAGCTGGCGGGCGAAGGTCGCCGTCTCCTCGTCCAGTTCCTGGAACTGGACGACCATGACCTACATCGTTACCCCCTCACTTGCCTCAAGGTAACCAACCTAGGCCGGAGAGCGCTCAAACGCCATCGACCAGGGGACGTCGATGCCTTGGTCTCGCTGCCTCTGCCAGTAGAGGCCGAAGGTCTGGGACGACAGGCCGCCCCTCACGGCCGCGGCCTCAGCCAACGCCGGCCCGAACCGGACGACCAGGCATCGCGCCGGGCTCGAGCTCGCCGTCTCGCACAACGAAGGTCCCGTCGACAAGGACGTGGACGATCCCCCTCGATGGACGCGTCGTATCGGTGTAGGTAGAACGGTCGCGCACCGTCGCAGGGTCGAAAACGACGACGTCGGCGTCGCAGCCCACTTGGATCCGGCCCTTTCTGCGCATCGTCGGGGCCACGCCTTCGAGCACGCGGGCAGGGTACAGCGTACTGCGGGCGATCGCCTCGGCCAGGGTCATCAGCTCGCGCTCGCGCGCCAAGCGGAGCGTGCGGGCGTATGTGCCCGCCGTGCGAGGATGAGTCACGGCACCGGGTGGGAGCGGCCAGGCGGTCGGCTCAACGGGACGAGCCCAGTGCAGTGGGATCGCGTCGCTGGCGATGATCGTGGTCGGGCCGCCCATTGCCTGTTCGACGAAGGCGAACTCGTCTGGGTCGTCTTCGCGCAGGTTCTCGACAAAGCACAGGCCGCCCGGGTCGCGCCGGCGCAGCTCGGTGAGCTCGGCGACGTCGGCGACGACTTTCCCGGTCGGGGCGTAACGTACCGAAGTCGGGCTCAAGCCTCGCTGGGCCAGGCGTTCGGGCGCCAGGAACCGAGCCCCGATGCCTGTCATCCCGACGCCGTAGGGGTAGGCCTCGGTTGTAACCTTGGAGCCCTCCGCACGGGCCTCGGAGATCATGTGCAGGACACGGCCCACGTGGCGGGTCGTCGTCGCGTTGATATGGCAGTAGTGCATATGGGCCCCGGTTTCTGCGGCAGCGCGAACGATCTCGCTCGGACCGTCGATGGGCGTCGCCGGGTTGACCTCGACGAGGTCCCGTGAGTGGGTGTACGTCGGTGCCCCGACCTGGGCGGCCACCCTCGCTACGGCTAGGTACTCGTCAAGTGCGGTGTCCGGGGCATACCCGACAAGCACCCCGACCCCGAGGGCCCCGTCTCCCAACTCACGGGCAAGCAGGTCGGCGATGCGGGCGACCTGCTCGCGGGTCCCGACACGCTGCCAGGCGGGCTCGGCGATGTGGGCGAAGAACGACTCGACACCGCCGGGATCTTTCACGCCGGCGAGCACGCTCATGCGCGCCAGCGCCCATGAGGCGGAGAAGCCGTAGTTGATCGGGCGCCCTTCGACGGCGGCTCGCGCGTAGCAGTGTTCCACGGGAAAGGCCCCAGCCTCAAGCTCTAGGGCCGTCGTGACCCCGTCAAGGGCCTGCAGCCGGTGCTCGGCGATGCCCTGGGCGTGGCTGTGCAGGTCGATGAAGCCAGGGCATACGACACAGCCCGAGACATCGAGCACAACTCGGCCGGCTAGGCCAGTTTCGCCCACAGCGGTGATGCGACCCGAGGTGATGCCGACGTCACCGACCCGATCGGTGCCCGTCTCAGGGTCGATCACGCGACCCCCGGAGAACACAAGATCGTAAGGAGAGCGTCCGCTCACAAGTTGCACTATGCCCGTTGCGCCCCGACGACGCAAGCCTGGCGAGCTTGGCCCGTTGACAAGCCTAGGATGCTGGGAACCGAGCGTCCGAAGGGAAAACAACCCTTGAGATTTTCCGTGGATCTGCGTGGCTGTTCGGCACCGAGGTCAACGAGAGCCTGGCTCAACTCGTTGTTCCGGAGTGCGAGGCGAGGGCTCCGACGTAATTGCCAGTTTGGCCTCCAGTTCTTGTGTGTGCTGGCACTGTCGGGAGGCCCCGCGCGCAGGATCGCAGCCATGTCCCCATTAGTTCGGTCGCGGTACCAGGAAAGCGTCGTATGCAGCTCCTTGGCATCGGCTAGGTAGCCGGTCACCTCGGTCCTGGC
>DAHWQF010000150.1 GCA_027334785.1 Acidimicrobiaceae bacterium | reverse complement strand
GGTGCCACCCTGTCACCCCACCCAGATCTCGAGGATCTCCTCAGCCACACCGGGTGCAGCGACTGCGAGGCCGGCACGGGAGGCACTCATGTCGGCTTGAAAGACCCGGTGCGCCCCCGGGCCGGTTATCACGCGGCCACCGGCTTCCTTCGCCACGAGCACGCCGGCCGCGCAGTCGATCGGGTGGCAGCCGCCGAAGTAGGCGGCGGCTGCCCGGCCGGCGCCGACACACGCCAGCGTGTAGGCCGAAGAACCAAGCACACGCGTTGCGCACGAGCGCTCCTCGAGGCGTGCCATCAGTTCGGGTAGGCCAGGCCAGAGCCGGTACCCGGCCAGCTCCACCAGCACGATGCCACCCACCAATGTCTTTGCCGGCGAACATTCGAGGCGTTGCTCATCGAGCCACGCCCCCCTACCCCGCACGGCGGAAAAGAGCTCTCCAGTGAACGGGACGGCCACCACGCCGGCCGCCGGCCCTGCCTCGTCGGCGACGGCGAGGCTGAAGCTGTAGCCGGGCACGCCGTGGACAAAGTTGGTCGTCCCATCGATCGGGTCGACGTACCAGCGCGGCCCACCATCAGGAGGGTCGCTGCCCCCCAGTTCCTCGCCGACCACCGCGTGGTCAGGGAACTCCTCCGCCAGTACTGCCCGGGTACGGCGTTCCACCGAAACGTCCACGCTGGTCACCCAGTCCGCAGCGTGCGCCTTGGTAGCCAGGTCCGCCGCGCTCGGCCGGCGCCGGCCGACCTCCGCTATCACCCAGCGCCCAAGCTCGATGGCAAGCTCCGATGCCCGTCCCTGTTGTCGTTCGTCCAGCACGCCGAAACGTTAGCCGCCGAGCTGACGGGACCGGTCCGGCGAACTTGCCCGTGGGGTGCCTGGGGCGCACGAGGCACGCTCGCTAGGCTTCCCTCGGCGCCGGCAGGCCTGCCGGCCGCACCAGCAGGACCCGGGCCAGCGGCCTCGGCAGCCACCAGTTCCAGCGCCCGAGCAAGCTCACGTAGGCGGGGACTAGCAGCGAGCGCACCAGCAACGCGTCGAGGAGGATACCGGCCCCGAGCCCAGTGGCCAGCACCTTCACGTCGGTGTCCGGGGCGCTCGACATCGACAAGAACGAGAGGAACAATATGCTCGCAGCGCTCGTGACGAGCCGACCCGTGCGGGCCAGGCCAGCGACCACAGCCTCGTCCGTCGAGCCATTGGCGTCGGCGTCATAGGCCTCCCGGGTGCGAGTGAGGATGAAGACCTCGTAGTCCATGGAAAGCCCGAAGAGGAAGGCGAACACCATGACCGGCACCCACACGGCAATCGACCCTGTGGCCGGTATACCCCAGAAGAGCTGGCTCCCGTGGCCCCACTGCCAGATGAGCACCAGCGTCCCGTATGCGGCCGACACTGACAACACGTTGAACATGACCGCCTTCAGCGCCAGGACGACGCTCCGGAACGCCCGCGTGAGCAAGAGGAACGTCGCGATGGCGATCAGGCCGAGCAGTTCGGGGAACTTGCCGTATAAAGCGTGCGAGAAGTCCTGCTGGCTCGGCCCGGTCCCGCCCACACCGAGAACTCCCGGCAAATGAGCCGCCCTGGCGCGCACAGTGCTAACCGTGACCGAGCCCAGCCCCGAGCTCGGCTCCTGGCGGGGAAGCACCTCGACGAGGGTGCTGCCGGCGGCGTGCCAGGACGGCCCGGAAGGGGCGACAGCAGCGTAAACGCCACCCACGCCAGCGAGCGACCGGGCGACCCCGGGCCCCGCCTTTTGGGTGGTGAGGACCTCGATCGGGTCTACGATCCCAGTGGGCACGCCCGACCCGGACAGCGCCGACAGTGCCGCGTGGGCTGAGCCCCCGGTGGCGAGCGCCGAAGTCGAGGGCTCGCCGATATTGATCTTGGTCAGGGGGAAAACGAGCGCCAGGGCCACCCCAGTGCCGGCCACTGCGGCCAGGGCGCGATGGCGCACGACGCCTTTCGTCCACGCGCTCCAAAACCTCGGCACGTTCGCCTCCTTGCGCACCCGTGGCCAGTCGAGGCGCGGGCCGACGGTGGCCAGCAGGACGGGGAGCAACGTTATGGCGACAGCCACGGACACGAGCGGGATCAAAAACCCGGCGGCGGCAACGTCGCGGAGGAAAGCGAGCGGCATGACCACCATGGCGAGCAGGCTGATCCCAACCGTTAGTCCCGAGAACACTACGGCCCGTCCGGCCGACGCCATCGCTTTTTGGACGGCCGCCTCGTTCGGGTCGCCTTTCGCCCGCTGCTCGCGCCAACGGGTGACGACGAGGAGGCTGTAATCGATCGACACCCCGAGGCCGATCAGCGCCACCAGGAACTCCACGATCACGCTCACTGGCGTCAAGTACGTGATGCCCCCGACCAACAAAAACGTGGTCGGTATGGCCACAAGCGCCATGACAAGCGGTATGAAAGCGAGGAGGCTGGCGAAAACGAATGCCAGTACCGCGAGGGCCCCGAGCCCACCGATCATCGTTTCGGCGAGGACTCCCGTGCCTTTGTTCGACTGTGAGCCCGCCTCGAGCTGGCCAAGCCCGGTCACCCTGGCGTGCCAGCCCGCCGGCAAGGCCCCCTGAGCCGAGCGCTCCAACTGCCTGGTCGGCAGGTCGCCCCCGAAAGCCCCCTTACCCGGCGGGGTGAAGACGAGGGCGAAGCTGTAACGGCCGGCCACGAAGGACCGGTCCCGGGTGTCGGCCTGGTCCGCCACTCGGCTCCCGGGTACGGAAAGAGAGGCAGCACGAAATGCCCGGGTGGCGGTCTGCACCGCCCTGGCGTTCGACCAGGACGTGCCGGCGGGCGCCTCCACCACCACGATGCTCGGCGGTGTGTCGCCGCCCCCGTGGTAAAGAGCCTGGATCTTGGCGTCTGCCTTGAAGGCGGGCTCTTTCGGGACGCTGAAGCTGCTCGTCAGCCTGGAAGTGGTGCTGCTCATGGTCGCAAGTCCCGCCATCGCCAGCACAAACCAAATGCCAAGCACGGCGAGCTTGTGGTGGACGACCAATTTGCTGAGCCTCTCCATCTTTTTGCCTCCCGGTGCCCGAGCCGGCGGCGCCGGCTTTTCCTTTCCCTGGACCTTCTCCTTGCATCTTCGGCCACGCGCTCGTAATCGGTCGTCACCCGGCGGGAGGCTTTCCCGGGTACCGCGACGGCAGTACGCGAGCAGGGCAAGCGCCAACCCGCGCAGTAGGGAACTGCCGGTCATCGCGACATAGCCTGTTCCCGGTGCTCCTCTATGTGGCGAGCCGAGCGGACCGCCTCCGCATTGGAGGTCGCCGGCCCGGGGTGACAGCTCGCCGGCTCGCGGCCGACGTTGGCCTCGCCATCGCCGTCGCCGCCATCGACCTTTACGCGGCTTGGGACGAGGCGCACAGCCCGGTCCAAGGCGATCCCACCTTGAAGCTCCCGCCGGTGCCGGGGTGGGCGTACGCTTTCGTGGTCCTGGCCGGCCTCGCCCTCGCCGGCCGCCGGAAATGGCCCCTCACGAGCTTTACCGCAGTGATAGTGGCCACGTTTATCTACACGGCGCTCGGGTACGACGGCGGCGGTCCTCTCTTGGCCGTCGCCGTGAGCCTCTACTCCGTGGCCACGGTCATAAACGCGAGACCGGCGTTGGCCGCCACGGCCGTGGCGCTCGTGGCGTGCGAGGCGGCCCTCATCGTGTTCGGGCCTTTTGGCCTGACGCAGGCACCCGTGACCGTACTGCCGTGGATGCTTTTGGCCGGCGCCGGCATCGGGTTCTTCGTGGCGAGCCGGCGGGCGCAGGCGGCCGGGGCCCAGGAACGTGCCGAGCACGCTGCGCGCATCCGGGAAGAAGAGGCACGCCGGCAAGTCGAGGCCGAGCGGCTCCGCATAGCGAGGGAACTTCACGACGTCGTGGCCCACTCCATGGCCACGGTCAACGTCCAGGCCGGCGTGGCGCTCCACCTCCTCCGGGAGCCAGGGCCGGCGGTCCCGGGCGCGGGCGCGAGCGGCGTGGCACCTGCCCAGCTCGAGAAGGCTATGGCCGCCATGGAGGCCGTACGCGTAACCAGCAAGGAGGCGCTGCGGGAACTGCGGGGACTGCTCAACCTGTTGCGTTCGTCACCAGAGGACAGCGAACCGACTTCACCCGTACCCAAGCTGGCCCAGGTAGGCGACCTGCTCGAGGTCACCGCCAAGGCCGGGGTCCAGGCCGAGCTGCGCGTCTTCGGCCAGCCCCGGGACCTGCCGCCGGCCGCCGACCTCGCCGCCTACCGGACCATCCAAGAAGCCCTCACCAACACCCTGCGCCACGCCGGCCCAGCCCGAGCGGTGGTGACTCTCGAGTACGGCCCGGGTCAGCTCACCGTCGATATAACCGACGACGGACGGGGCCTGGCCGGCGGCCCCGAACTGGAGGCCAGTGCCGGCAAGGGCCTTCTCGGCATGCGAGAGCGGGCGGAAGCCCTCGGGGGCGTGGTCGAGGCTGGCCCGCTGAGGACGGGAGGCTTCAAGGTGCGTGCCGAGCTCCCCTGCCCACCCGAAGAGCCGGTAGATGGCACCGCGGCGCCCGGCTGCGCCGGCGCGGGCCAGGCCGGCGCCCCCAGCCCGCTCCCCGGCCATGCCGTGGCGACTACCTCGCGGCCAGCGCCGTGAACGAGGGCCCGGTCAGCATGCGGACCCGAGTTGTCATCGCCGACGACCAGGCCCTGCTGCGGGGAGGGTTCCGGGCGCTCTTGGAGTCGGCCCCGGACATCGAGGTGGTAGCCGAGGCGGCCGACGGCGCGGAGGCCGTCGAGGCGGCCCGCCGGCACCGAGCCGACGTCGTCCTGATGGACATACGCATGCCCAGAGTAGACGGCCTAGAAGCAACTCGGCGCATCTCCGGCGACCCTGCGCTCAGCGGGGTAAAGGTCCTGATCGTTACGACCTACGAAACCGACGAGTACGTTTACGAAGCACTTCGTTCAGGCGCAAGCGGCTTCCTCTTGAAAGACACCGAGCCGGCCGAGCTCATCGGGGCGGTCCGTGTAGTGGCGCGCGGCGACGCACTCCTGTCGCCCTCGGTGACCCGCCGGCTGATCCAGGACATCGCCGGTCGGGCCGCCGGGCAGCTTCCCAGGAAGCCAAGCGCGCTCAATGGCTTGACCGAGCGCGAGCGGGAGGTCGTGGCCCTGGTCGCGCAGGGCTTGTCCAACGACGAGATCGCAGCCAAGCTCTTCCTGTCCCCACTCACCGCCAAGACCCACGTGAGCCGAGCCATGAGCAAGCTCGACGCGCGCGACCGCGCCCAGCTCGTGGTGTTCGCCTACGAGAGCGGCCTGGTCGTCCCCGGCACGAGCTAGGCGGGCTAGGCGGGCTAGGCGTTGGGCTAGGCCGAAGTTACTTGGCCCAACATAAGAAAACCCCCCGCCGAGCAGGGGGTTTTGGCTTGAAGGGCGGTTGTGTTCTGACTACATCGGCTTGAGCTCCGTTGGTACAGGGCTGCCGAGCAGCTCGAAGGCACGGCGTTGGAGCGGGGTCGGGGTGGAGAGCTTGGTGACCCGCGCTCCTCCGGTGAACACGACCGTGTTGCGGGTGAGGGCGGCCAACGCGTCGAGGAGTGTCGAGAAGCTGTGGAGGGCCTGGCCGTCGTCTCCTCGTTTGCGGCGCACCTTGGCCAGGGCAGCCGCTGAGCGCCGTGCCGGGGCGACGGGGTCAGAGCGCTCGAGCGGCGCTTCGTCAGTGAAGCACAGCGGCGCCCAGGCCCGGCGCAGGTGCCAGACGAGGTACAAGGCGAGCATGCAGATGAGCACGTGGGCGCGCACCCGTGCCTCGCTGTAGTGGTAGATGGGGCGCAGGTCCAAGTCGATGGCCTTCAGGCTGCGGAACCCGGCTTCGTTGAACTTGAGGTCCTTGTAGGCCCCGACCAGGCCGGCGGCCGACAGCCCGGCGGTGTGGGGGGCCGAGGCCCGCACGACGTAGATGCCGTCGAGGGCGGCTTCGGCTGAGACCTGGTCTTCTTTCCGGGAAAAACTGAAGCTGTCGTCACCGATAGCGAGCTCGAAGTGCTTGGCCATCTTGTGCTTGTTGAGCACCCTGCCGACGCGCAGGGCGACCTTGTCCTTTCCCCGGAGCGGCTGGCGCTCGCGCTCGACAGCGGCCTTTACCTCGGCCAGGTCCGCCTCGGTGGCAGCTAGCAACGCCTCTCGCTTCCTCGCCCGCTCGGCGGCAAGCGCCGGGTTGCGGCAGGCTACGAGGCGCTCACCGGGGTAGGAAGGGTGGGTTATCTCGGCGAAGTTGACCTCGTCGAACAGGCTCATCTGTAACGCCCCCGAAGCGGCCAGCGCCGCGATGGAGGGAGCCCGCAAGCTGGTCAGCCAGCCGAGGCCGCCGACGGCTTTCAGCGCCTCGATGCGAGCGGTGGTTATCATCCCCCGGTCGCCGACCATCACGACATCAGAGAGCCCGAAGCGCTCTCTCACGGCTTGTGCTGCCGAGATGAACGCCGTCGGGTCGGCGGTGTTGCCGGCGAAGACCTCGACGGCTATGGGACGGCCCTCGGGGTCGCAGGTGAGCCCGTACTCGACCTGGGCTTTGCCTGCCTTGCCGTCGCGGGAGTAACCCCGCTTGGCGAGAAGGCAATGGCTGCCTTCCACCCAGGAGCTCGACAGGTCGTAGAGCACCCTGCCGCCGGGGCGGAGGTGCCGGCGGGCGAGGGACGCCTCGATGCCGGCCTGGCGGGCGACCAGCCAGTCCATGGCGCCGTACACGTCGTCGGTCGTCGCCTCAGCGATGCCCAAGTCCTCGGCGAGCGTGGTCGTCTGCCACCAGCGCGTTGTGGCCAGCTTGGAAGCCGGCCTCACCGCCCGGGCCACCACGAGGCCGAGGGCCAGGTCCCGCTCGGGGCAGGCCGGGCCCAAGACCTTGGCCAGGCCGAGCTCCCGTGCCATCGCCCAGGCCGCGGCGACGTGGCCGTGGGGCAAGCTCCGCTCCACCTCGAAGCCCTCGCTCGCTGCCACGAGCGTCTCGCCGGCCAGGCTGGCCCGCACTGCCGCTATCGCCTCTGGGGGCAGGTGGGAGAGGTTGGCCAGCGTCTCGGTCTTCACCTTGGTGCCCTCCCTGTAAGAGCGCCGTAGCAGGACCGTCTCGTAGACCTTGTCCTTGTAGTGCCGACGGGTCGTAACCACGTGCACCGCACCACCACGCCTGGCCATAAGCCCTACCTTACTGCACCCGTCCTATGTACGCAAGCCTTTTAGTGCCTACACTCAGTGGCAGTGCCGCGTCTATGCGCGCTGGTCACAAGCCAAATCGGCCCTCAAACCCGCCGTAACTTCGGCCTAGGGTAGGGTCGCCGGGGACAGGACGAACGCCGGCGCCGGCCACCATGACCGCCCCCAGGCGCCTCCCCCAATTGCCCCCGCACCGAAGGGTGCCGGCCCGGAGGCCCTCCACCCGAGGTGGCCGCATCGAACCCCCTCAAAGGGGCGTGACCGAGCGAGCCTCCCAGATCCGCAAGTGGCCAGGTGCCACCTCGAAGGTCACCTCGGTGCCAAGGGCGATCTGGCGTGAGCCGTCGGCGATCTCGGTGCAGTGGAACGCGAGCAGGCGACCATCCCCCGCCCGCACCTCTCCGAGGCCGACCTCTTGGTCGAAGCGCTCGACCCGTCCCCACTCGACGCCTCCCCTCTCGACGCCTACCTTCTCGACGCCTACCTTCTCGACGCC
>DAHWQF010000014.1 GCA_027334785.1 Acidimicrobiaceae bacterium | reverse complement strand
AGATCTTCATCACCGATATCCAGCGCGTCATCCGCATCCGCACCGGCGAGACGGACGAGGCCGCGCTGTAGTCCACCGGCGCCGCGGTGCTCAGCGCACCATGCGCATGGGGCGCTGGTTGCGCTCGATGCCGAGCGCGCCGCTGCCGGCGAAAAGGTCCCACACCACGGCACCCGCCAAGCCACCCCTGCGTTCGGCCATGGCGCTTTCGAGCATGGAGAAGGCAGCCTCCCGGACCCGGTCGCTCGTGGGCCGCGTGCGCAGACTGTCGGGCGCAACTATGCGCCGGCCACCCTTTTCCCCCGCTATCACCCGCAAGGTGGTCATGGTCTCCGGCCCACCCCGGCCCAGCCTGAGGCTCCTCCCCGGGCCGAAGGCCAGGGCCGCGCCCGGGGCCGTTCAGTTTTTGAACAGGTACTCACGGTCGTCGTCGTCTACCATCTCGCGCAGTTCCCGGGCGAGCGCCCGGTGCCGTGCGAGGGTCGGGTCGGCGTCAACGATGCCGAACGCCACCTCTCGGGCGAGCACCACGTACTTCTTGTGCCGGCGCAGGGAGGCGAGCTTTAGGTCGTTGATGCCCGCTTGGCGAGCCCCGAGGATCGTGCCCTCGCCCCGGAGCTCGAGGTCCACCTCGGCCAGCTCGAAACCATCGTTGGTGCGCTCGAGCGCGTTCAGCCGGTCGGCCGCCTCGGGGGTGGGCGCGTCCCCGAGCAGGTAGCACCAGGAACGGTCGGCGCCGCGCCCGACACGACCGCGCAGCTGGTGGAGCTGGGCGATCCCGAAACGGCCTGAGTCCTCGATGACCATGACGGTCGCATTGGGGACGTCCACACCGACCTCGATCACCGTCGTCGCGACAAGGACCTGCTCTCGTCCCGAACGGAAGCTCGACATGACTTCTTCCTTGTCCCGCGCCCCGAGCTGGCCGTGAAGCAGGCCCAGCCGGAGCCCGGCCAGGGGACCGGCCGCGAGGCGGGCGTACTCCTCGGTGGCCGATGCGGCCTGCACCTTCTCCGACTCCTCGACGAGGGGGCACACGACATAGGCCTGGCGGCCCTTGGCCACCTCGTCGCGCACCCGTTGCCAGGCCGCCTCCACCTCGAGCGGCCCCCGCGCCCAGCGCGTCTCAACCGGTGTCCTGCCCGGAGGCAGCTCGTCGAGCACGGTCGTGTCGAGATCACCATAAACGGTCATGGCTGCGGTCCGGGGGATCGGTGTGGCCGTCATCACGAGCACGTCGGGCACGGGCCCGTCACCCTTGGCCCGCAGCGCGGCACGCTGCTCAACCCCGAAACGGTGCTGCTCGTCTATCACGACCATGCCGAGGCGCTTGAAGCGCACGGACTCGGTCAACAAGGCGTGCGTGCCAACCACCATGTCGACGTTGCGGTCCGCCAGGCCCGAGAGGATCCGGGCTCGTTCGGCGGCGGTTGTCTGGTTGGTGAGGAGCTCGGCCCGCACCTGCCTTTGGCCGAAGAGCGTCGCGTCGTCACTGACCGAGAGCCCCGAAACGAGGTTGCTGAGGGATAGGAAGTGCTGCCCGGCCAAGACCTCGGTCGGCGCCATGAGAGCGCCCTGGTGACCGCCCGAGACTGCTGTCAGCAGGCACCAAACGGCCACCAGGGTCTTGCCCGAGCCCACGTCACCTTGCAACAGGCGGTGCATCGGCACCGCCCTCGCCAGGTCGGCCTCGATCTGCTTGATCGCTCTGTCCTGGGCGCCGGTCAGGGGAAAGGGAAGGCGGTCGCGGAAGCGCTCGACCAGTTCTGAGCCGACGTGGTGGGCGATGCCCACCGCCGAGCGCTCCACGGCGCGCTTGCGCATCACGAGGACGAGCTGCAGCCGCAGGAGCTCGTCGAAGCCCAGCCGGCGCCGGGCGGCGTTTTTCGTCCCCACCGACTCGGGCTGGTGGACCTGCCTCATCGACCAGTCCCGGCCTGCGAAGTGGTGCTCGGCGAGGGCTTCGCTCGGCACGGGGTCCTCGAGCTCCCCCACCCAGCGCAGGGCCTCGGCTACGCAGTCACCGATCTCCATCGAACTGATGCCGGCCTTTTCTGACTGCGGGTAGATCGGGACGACCCGGCCCTGCCACTCCCCCTCGACCACCTCAACGGTGGGGTTGGCCATCTGGCGCCTGCCTCGGAAGACGCCGACCTTGCCCGAGACAGCCAGTTCCATGCCCTCGCGCAGTTGTTGCGCCCGCCAGGGCTGGTTGAAAAAGGACAAGGACAGGTAGCCGTGGCCGTCCGAGAGGTCGACCAGCACCAGCGGCTTGCCGCCCCGGCGGGCCGGCTGGCGGCGCACCCGGCGCACGACGGCCAGGACCGTAGCCTCCTCGCCCTCCCGGAGCTCCGATATCGGCACCTGGGTGGTGCGGTCGAGGTAACGACGCGGGTAGTGGGTGAGTAGGCCGAGCAAGTCGGTGATACCCATCTCGGCCAGCGCGTCCGCCCGGGTCTTCGCCTTCTTCTGCCCTCGTTCCGCCCTGAGGGGCCTCCCGGCCGAACCCAAAACAGAGATCGGCACGCCCCCCAGTTCGGCCAGGCTCTTCAGTTCGGCCACCTCATTCCACCGAGAGCACATAGGTGTAAATGGGCTGGCCCCCGTGGTGGACCTCGGCGGAGATCCCCGGGCGGTGCTCCGCTAGCCACTCGACGACGCGGCGGGTGCCCGCCGGCGTCGCGCCCTCACCCTCTATGAGGGTCACGATTTCGTAGTCGGAAGTCACGGGGACGAGGGTCTCGAGCAGCGCTATAGCCACATCGGCGGCAGTCGCCGGCGCCGGCGCCACCGCCATCACCTCCTCACGCGAAAGGCCGAGCCAGTCGCCTTTATAGACCTGCCCCATCGCGGTGAGCGCGTCACGGGAAGCCTGCGCCACTTCTCCGGGCACCACCCGGGCGGCGGCGCCGGCCATGGCCTCGGCGTTGGTGTCCACGTCGGCCTCGGGGTCATAGTCGAGAAGGGCCGCGAAACCCTCCGCCATCCCGCTGGTCGGCACGACCCGGACCTTCTTGGCGCTGTTGGCGGCCGCCTGTTCGGCCACCGGCACCACGTTGGGGTTGTTGGGGAGGACAACGACCTGCTCGGCCGCGGCTGCACCGATCGCTCCGAGCACTTCGGCGACCGAGGGGTTGGCCGACGGGCCGCCGGTGACGAAGTGGTGGACGCCGAGCGAACGGAAAATCCGCTTCACACCCTCACCGGCGCACACGGCTACGACCGCCGTCGTGACGGCTCCCACGGCGGGTTCGTGCTGGTCGCCCGAAGCCCGAGCCTCGCGCACCCAGCGCTCCTCCTCGACCTGTTCGGCCAGGTCCGTGACCCTGATCTGGCGCGGTCGGCCTATTTCGATGGCGGCCTCGATGCAGGCGCCGATGTCGTCGGTATGGATATGGCAGTTGTAGAGGCCCTCACCGCCGACGATCACGACCGAGCCACCACAACCGGCCCAGACCTCCCTGAAACCGGCTAGGGCCTCGTCAGGCGCCTCGAGGAAGAACATCACCTCATAGCGCAGGTCACCTACCCCCTCCTCGTCGTGGGGCGCGCTCGCCGGCGCTCGCTCCCTCCCGTCCCGCTCTAGCGGCACCGGCGGGGCCGGCACCGCTCGCCCGTCCACGACGTGGAGCAGGCTGTCGTAAAACAACAACAGGCCCGCGCCTCCTGCGTCCACCACCCCGGCGGCCTTGAGCGCTGGCAGCTGTTCCGTCGTACCCGCGAGCGCCCGGGCGGCCGCCTCGCGCGCCGACTCCAGGACCTCCGTCAATAGCGGCCGTCCCGCCGCCCCTGGGTCCCTCTCGAGCGCCCGACCGGCGCCCTCTGCCGCAGCGCGCGCGACCGTGAGGATCGTGCCCTCCACGGGGTTGCTCACGGCCCCGTAGGCGCCCTCCGCGGCACGACGAAAAGCCTCTCCGAAGTGCGCCGGCTCGAGGCCCGCTCCGTGTTCGCGCACGACGCTCGCGAGGCCCCGCATCACCTGGGACAAGATGACCCCGGAATTTCCCCGCGCTCCCATGAGCGAGCCGTGGGAGAGTGCCTTTGCGAGCTGCTCCATATCGAGTTGCGGCTCTTCGCCGGCCGGAGCGGCGGCCGCCTGGTCCAGCTCACTGAGCACGGCCGCCACCGTTAGGGCCATGTTGGTGCCCGTGTCCCCGTCGGGCACCGGGTACACGTTGAGCCGGTTGAGCGCCGCACGGTGATCTGTCAGGGCCTGCCCGTAAGCGCGCATGGCCCGCCCGAGGTCCGCGCTCGACATGGCTTTTTTTGTCATTGGGTTATTCAGTGTGCGCTCGCGCTGAGACGACCAAGCCCTCCGTCCCCGGTCAGGGTACTAGCTCGGACCAGGCCAGCCGGTGTTCCCCCTCTCTGTCCCCCCCTCTGGCCCCCTCTCTGTCCCCCCCAGGTGGCCGGCACGAGCTAACGAGCTGCTATCCTCGGGCGTCGTGGCAAGCGTGTGCGAAGTCTGTGGCCGGCGCCCGTCGGTAGGGATGTCCATCAGCCACTCCCACCGGCGGACCAAGCGGCGTTGGTACCCCAACGTGCAGCGCGTGCGCGCCCTCGTCAACGGGTCACCGCGGCGCTTGTACGTCTGCACGTCGTGCCTCCGGGCGGGCAAGGTCGTAAAGGCCGCCCGCTAGTACCGGCACCGGCCGGCGGCCCTACTCGTCGGGCCCGGCGTTCGACAGCAAAGCTCGGATGCGTTTTATGCGCGCGTCCACGTCGGCAAGGAACTTTTCGAGCGCGACCCGTTTGGCCTCGACCGTCGCCCGCAAGTCTTCTTGGAGCGAGAGCGCTTCTCGCAGCAGCTCGGTGCGCCGCGCCGCCCCGGTCCGCTCGTCGTGATAGCTCTGCTTGATCTCCGCAGCCCGGTCCTCGGTGCGCAGGACAACGGCTATCTCCTCGAGGTTGAGCCCGAGAAGGCTCTGCAGCTCCCGGATGCGCGCCACCCGGGTTAGGTCTTCTCCCGAGTACCGGCGCATGCCACCCGGCGTCCTAGCGCACGGGGTGACCAGCCCGAGCTGCTGGTAGTAGCGAAGGGAGCGCTCTGAAATCCCGAGGAGGGCGGCCGCGGCCCCGATCCCGAGCAGCTCCGGCTCGGGCGCCGGCCCCGGCTCGAGCGAACGGCCCCCCGTCTCGTTCCCCCCCGTCTCGTTCCTACCCGTCTCGTTCCTACCCGTCTCGTTCCTACCCGCCTCGTTCCTACCCGCCTCGTTCCTACCCGTCGTGCCCGGCTCGCTTGGGCCGGTCTTGGTCACACTGGCTCGCCCACCTGCCGACGCCCAAGGGCGTTCACGTGGCCCTCACCGGCACAGGCCCGTTACCTTCGTCCAGCTCGGCGAGCTGCGCTGCGTCCTCTCCCTCGCCAGCCGGCCCGGCCTCATGGACATAGCGCCGGCCCCTGAGGGCGCTGACCAGCACGGCCACCAGCGTCGCGCCCGCTGCGAAGTCGAAGGCCAGGCCCAACCCGTGCGCGAACGGCTGCTCGATCAGCTTGGGGAAAAACGAGCGGCCGGTCAGGTACGCGAGCTGCGCGTGCTTCAGGTGCTGCAGGACGCCGAGGGGTGCCAGCAGCTCCTTTACCGGGTTGTAGCCGAGGAAGGCCGAGAACAGGCTCCCGATCGGGGGTTCGCTCGCCACGATGTGCGCAGCCTTGGCCGGCACTCCTTGCGCCCGCAGGCCGAGGAACAGGTGGGAGGGCAGGCCCGCCGCCAAGCCGAGGGTCACGATCGTGAAGAACAGGCCCATTGAGAGCACGGTGGCCGAGTTTTGGAAGGTGTTGAGCATGCCGGCGCCGGCGCCGCGCTGGTCCGGCGGCAGGCTGTTCATCACCGAGGCCTGGTTGGGCGAGAAGAACATGCCCATTCCGAGGGCGAAGACGAATATGAGAAGAGCGAACCAGATGTAGTTGAAGTTCATCGGGAGCAACTCCAGCAACAAGAAACTCGCTCCGCTCACAACCAGGCCGGCCGTGGCCAGGCCCCTCGCTCCGAGCCTGTCCGAAAGCACCCCCGCCAAGGGGCCCATGACGAGGAAACCGGCTGTGAAGGGCAGCAAGAAGATGCCGGCCCACAGCGGGGTTTGGCTGAAGCTGTAGCCGTGCTGGGGCAGCCAGATCCCCTGCAGCCAAATGATGAGCATAAACTGCAGCCCACCCCTCCCGAGCGCGGCGAGCAGGGCGGCGATGTTGCCAGCAGTAAACGCCCTTATGCGGAACAACCGCAGCCGGAACATCGGCTCTGGAACCTTGGTTTCGATGTACACGAACAGGGCGAGGACGGCTAGGCCCCCAAAAATCGCCAAGAGCACCCAGGGGTTGGTCCATCCCGTGGGGTGGCCACCGTAGGGCAGGAGCGAGTACACGATCCCGGTCAGCACGGCCACTAGGCCGACGCCAAAAGCTGCGTTTCCGAGCCAGTCGATTTGCGCCGGCACCCTCACGCCGTTGTCCTTCAGCATAAGGTAGGCCCAGATCGTGCCGAACAGCCCGAAAGGCACCGACACCAAAAACACGAGGTGCCATTCGACCGGCCCCAAGATCCCGCCCAGCACAAGGCCGATAAACGACCCCGAGACTGCCGCGATGCCGTTTATCCCCATGGCCTTGCCCCGCTCGTCAGCGGGGAAAGCGTCGGTCAGGATAGCGCTCGAGTTGGCGAACAAAAATGCGCCGCCCACTCCTTGGAAGACCCGCATCACGATGATCCACAGCGCTCCAGCGGCCCCGCTCATCCAAGTCACCGACAGCAGTACCGAAAAGAGCGTGAACACGGCAAAACCGAGGTTGTACATGCGTACCCGGCCGTACATGTCGCCTACGCGCCCGAGGCTCACCACGAGCACGGCGGTCACCAGCGTGAAACCCATGAATACCCAAAGGAAGTACGAGGTGTTGGAAGGGGTGAGCGGGTTGAGCTTGATGCCCCGGAAGATGTCAGGGAGCGAGATAAGTAGGATGGACTGGTTGACCGTCACCATGAGCACCCCGAGAGTGGTATTGGACAGCGCGACCCACTTGTAGTGCACCCCTCGCCCTGGCTCCGCCCCCGTGCGCGTGACTAGTCCTGACCTCTTGTCCACGGCCTCGCCCTCCTCGTTGCGGTAGGAGGGGATACTACCGGCGCCTGACGTTAACGTCAGGTTACGGAAGGGGAACTTGCTTGGCGGGCTCAGGACCCGGCCAAGGGAGGCCGGCGGAGCGAGTTGACCTCCAGCAGCGCCATCACGTCCTCGCTACGGAAACGGAGGTGCCCGCCGACGGTGCGGAGGCAGGACAGCTTGCCCGACGACGCCCAGTTGATGACCGTGCGTTCGGTCACGTCGAACAGGGCGGCCACCTCGTGGCTCCGAAGCAGCGAGCTGCCGTCGGAGGCGGGCCGGGGGCCGTTGGAGGCCTCACCCGGCACGGCGGGCGCGGCCAGCAGGTTGTCGGTAGCCCTGTGCATGGAAAGAGCGCTCGAGATAAGACGCCCGGCGGCCACCATCGCGGAGCGTTCGCGCCTCGACAGCTCGCGGGGGTGGGTGTCGAGCACAGCGAAGATGGCAATGACGTCGCCGCTCGGCCCAGCCAGAGGGACCGCCAGCAGCCAGCGGACCCCGAGGTTGGAGCGGGCCAGCCGGCTGTGGGAAAGGGCTGGGTTGGTGGCGGGGTCCGTCACCTCGACCGGCTCCCTCCGGCCGGCAATGATGGCGAACAGCTCCGGGTCCTCCAGGGCCTCACGCTCCACCCCGAAGGCTAGGGTGCTCCAGCTGCCACCCTTCGCCACGGTGAGGAGGGCCAACGGGCAGTGGGCGGCCGTGGCCCCCACGAGCAAAAGGTCGACGAACGCCTGGCCGGCGTGGTTCGTGCTCGAGTCGTCCCGTTGGGATGCCGGCGCGGCGTCCGCGCCATGGCCGGCCAGGTTGACTACCCCAGGCCGGAGCGGCCGGCGGGCAGCCCCGAACGATGAGCCTCGGGCCTGAGAGCTCGACTGCAAAACTGTTGGGCTAGCCTCGCTCACCTTGCTCTTGTTCCTCCTCGTCCCGAGCGTCCCAAAAAAATCTCCACCATGAGTCTCGGCGGGCAGCCCGGTCCTCTTGAGTAACGACGGAGAAAAGCCGCGAACGTTACGCTCCCACCCCTTTTACGCCGACCGGTCGACCCCTCGCCGCCGGCATGGCCGGTGGCGAGAGGTTTCAGAGCGTGTGCTCCCAGCCGGCAACCTCCAGCGGAGCGCCTCGGAGATGGTGCCGGCCGGTGTCGGCCACACAGGCACCGAGAAGCATAGGAGGGCGGAGCCCGACGGCCTCGAAAGCCGGCGCGGGTACGACCGAAGGGGGAAGCGTGAAGACGAGCGCGTAGTCGTCACCGCCTCCCAGGGCCTCGAGGAGGGTGGCGCCGGGGGCCACTGGGACCTCGGCCAGCTCGAAGCCCACCCCAGAGCTGCGTGCCAGACGCGACAGGTCAGTGGCCAGGCCGTCGGACACGTCGATCATGGCCGTGGCGCCCACGTTTTTGGCAACCGAGCCTTCTGCCAGCGCCGGGACCGGGCGGGCGTGGGCGCTGACCAGTGCTTCTTGCTCTCGGCTCAGCTGCCCGTCCCCGGCCCCGGTGCAGTCCATGGCCGCCCGTTCCCTGAGGCAGCGCAACCCGGCCGCCGCCGCCCCGAGGGGCGACGTGACCCAGATGATGTCGTCGGGGCTCGCACCGCTACGCAGCACGGGGTGGCCTTCGGACCATCCCGTGACGGCGACGCTCACCACCAGCTGCTCGCCTGAGGAGAGGTCGCCACCCACGACCGGGCAGCCGTAACGGGTGGAAGCCTCGAGAAGGCCTTCGTAAAGCTCGGGGAGGCTGCTCGCGCCAAGCCCGGCCACGCTCACCAGGGCGTGGGCGGGCGTGCCCCCCATCGCGGCTATGTCGCTCAAGTTGACCGCCATGGCCTTCCAACCGAGGTCGGAAAGCCTGCTCAGGGTGAGGTCCGCGTCGACGCCGGCGACGACGGTGTCAAGGGCTAGCAGTAGCTGGCGCCCCTCTCCAGGGACGGCCACCACGGCGGCATCATCGCCCCACCAGACCTCACCAGGCGGTGCGGCAGGGAGCAGGTGGCCCAACAGCTCGAGGGCCTCGTTTTCGTCCATCGCGGCTACATCCGCGAAAGCAGTTCGGCCTTCTTGGTGGCAAACTCCCGCCGGCTGATGACGCCGCGCCGGCGCAGCTCGCCGAGCCGGGCGAGCTGGCCGGCTATGTCTTCTGGCCCGCCCGGGGCCCGAAGCCCAGGCTCCTCCCTGGGGCGGGCCCCCCATCCCCGCCCGGGGCCCTGGTCCTCTGGCCAGTCTGGGACCGTGCCCCCGCCGGCGCTGACGCCGGTGGCGCGGGACTGGACCACGAGCTGGCAGATCAAGTTGCGGACCGCCGCCGGCCGGGGCAGGTCTTTGAACACCTCGGGGCTGTCGCGCCCGGGGGACTCGACGAGGACGTCACCGCACCTGAGGAGCCGGTCGAGGAGCGTCTGGCTGGAGGAGATGTCGGTCAGCCGGTCGAGGAGGATCTCCCGCGCCGTCCGGCGCAGGACCCCCTTTCGCACCACCAACCTCTGGGTGGTGACGACGAAGCTCAAGGAGGCCCACCGCAGCCAGCGCCCCGCGAGCCACAACAGGCAGAACACCAACGCCGCTGCCAGGGCGAGGTCCGCCAAGCGAGGTACGCCCTCGATGAGCGCGGCCAGCGAGCCCACAGCCATGGCCACCACGCTGCACACCGGCGCGCTCAGGAACTTCCAGTGCGGCCGCAGGTCGAGCGCCACTTCTTCGCCTGGGTTGAGCAATTTCGCCGGGAAGCCCATCGCCAACCACCGTCATTGAGCCAGTTTGCTGGCGATGGCCGCGGCCGAACGAAGGGCGGTGCCATCAGCCCCGGCCGCGCCCCAACGGGCGCTCGGGCGCGCCCTTGCCTCTTCGACCATGTCCGCGAGCAGCCTCGGGAAGGGCTTTTCTGCTCCGCCCACCCACAAGTACTTGGCGAGGCTCCCCGGGATGGTGTTGACCTCGTTTACCCACCAGCTCTCGCCCGACGAGCTCACCAGGAAGTCGAGCCTCCAGACACCCCTCAAGGCCGACAACCCGGCCACGCTCAAAGCCGCTTCGGCTAGTTCTTTTTGCAAGCCCTCCGGCAGCTGCGCCGGGAGCTCGCGGGGGGCACTCACCATGCCCTCACCCCCGAGGTACTTGTCCTTGTAAGAAAGGATCGGGCTCGACCCGTCCCGGCGCAGCGCACGAGCGAACGCAGACAACTCGAACCGGGGGTAGGAACGCATGGCCACCTCCACGTCGGAAGCGCCGTCCTGGTAAGGCTCTGCCACCATGCCGCGCGCAGCGTGGGGGCCACCCAGGCCCACGTAACGCACCACGTCAGCCCACGCGTCGATGACCTCGATGCCGATCGACGAGCCTCCGAACCGAGGCTTCACGATGTAGGGGCCAGCGAACCCCTCCCAAGCAGGCGCCTCCGAGCCGGGGAGCACCAGCCGGCGGGGCAGGGCCGGGAGGCCTGCCGCCTGCACGAGCCCGGCGAAGGCCAGCTTGTCCATCCCGAGCGCGGCCGAAGCCGCCGTCGGGCCGGTGTAGGCGATCTCGGCCATGTCGAGGGCAGCTTGCACGGTCCCGTCCTCGCCCGGGCCCCCGTGGCAGCAGTTGACCACCGCGCTCAGCTCAAGCCGGCGTTCGCCCGAGAGCACCCCGCCTCTCGGGAAGAAGAACCCCCCGCCCGGTTGGGCCACGAAGCGCAGCTCCCGGGAGCCCTTGGGGGGGCCGTCGAGGAAAGCCGCCGCCTCGAGGCTGGCATCGACGGAAACGAAGCCCCCAGCCTTGGTCCAGTAGATGGCTTCGACCCGGCCGGGCCCCGCCGTGCTCTGCAACGCCCGAGCCGCCTGGAGCCCGGTCAAAATGCTCACGTCGTGCTCTGGCGACGGGCCCCCGAACACAACCCCGACCGTGCCGGCTGTGGTTGACTGGCTCACCCGGTCAAGGGTAGTGGTCGGGTAGGTCGTTCTCGTAGAGCACGGCATCGCCCGGGCCGAGGGACTCCGACACCCAGGCCACGGCCTCGCGCCGGTCGCGCACCCGCTTCAGGGGGAGCCCGGCGGCGCGAGCGCCGGCGGCGAGCGCTTTGGCATTGGTGCGGCCGACGACCACGAGCTCGGAGGCTACCGAACCGGCCTGTGCCGCGAACCGAGCGTTCTCATCTCGCTGGAGGCGGCCGAGCTCGACCATACCGGGGGTCACGACCACACGTCGTGCGCCCTCGCCGCCTACCTGGGCCAACAACCTGAGCGCGGCCCAGGCGCCGGCCGGGTTCGAGTTGTAGGTGTCGTCGATGACCTCGACCCCCCGAGGGCTCATTTCTGGGCTGCGCCGGTGGGGCGTACCGGGGAGGCTGTCCAGCCTCGAGGCGACCACCTCGGGCGGCGCACCGAGGCAAAGAGCGGCCGCCACGGCACAAGCGACGTTGCCCGGAGAAACCTCTGCCGCGACGTCGACCAAGAGGTCGAGCCCCGCCTTCTCCACGCGGACGCGGAGCTTTCCACCCTCAGGTATCGCCGTCACGTCGGCTGGCCCCTCCGAGGAGCACCGCCACACGGTCTTGCCTTGCGCCTCCGCCTTGGTAGCCAGGCCAGCCAGTAAGGGGTAGTCGACAGCGAGCACGGCGAAACGAGCCTTCTTCAGGATCTCGGCCTTGGCTTCGGCGATCTTTTCCAGGCTGCCCATCCGTTCCAAGTGGACCGGCCCGATGGCAGTTATGACGGCTACCTCCGGCGTTACCCAGTCGCACATGCCCCCTATCTCCCCGGCGCCGTAGGTGCCCATCTCCGCCACGAACACCTCCGTCCCGGGGGCGAGGTGCTCGTTGACGGCCCGCGCCAAGCCGGCGGCGTTGTTGAAGCTCGCCGGTGTGGCGAGGACCGAGAAGCTCCCGGCCAGCAAGTGAGCTATGTAGCCCTTGGTGGAGGTCTTGCCGAACGATCCCGTAACTGCGACCACTCTCGGGGAGACCGCACCCAGGCGCCGGCGCGCACTTTCGACAAAGGGCGCCAGCAGGCGCTTCTCCAGGGGCCTGGTGAGCCACAACGCGGCGTCCACGATGACGGGGGCGCCCATCGTGCACAGAGCGGCCGCGCTCACCGCACCGGTCCACCCGGCAGCGGCTGCGGCACCCACGACCAGCCCGGTCGCAACACTGCACGCGACCGCCAGGCGCTTCAGCCTCCCAGTCCAGGCGAGGGGGGACGTCTTGCCCCGCACCGAAAGGCCAAGAGGTCCCGCTGCCGCCGCCGCGGCCGCAGCGAGAGCCGCCGGCGGGTACGCGAGCGAGGCCAGGGCGCCGCCGGCACCGGCCGTAAAGATGGCGGCGTTGGCGGCCGACGAACCCCACCACCTGCGGGCGAACCGCAGCGTCATGCCGGGGAGGTAGTGCTCGCGCTGGGCCACTCGGAGCCAACGCAAGTAGCCCGGGCCCAAGGAGGCGGCGGCGAGGGCCAGAGCGACGGGGTCAAGCGGTGGCGGCATGGCTCAGGCGGTCGGGACCCTTTGGCGCAAAACTGCGTCGCGGAGCGCCTGCGCCAGTTGGGACGAGAGCAGGTGCTCGGGCCGCACGAGCCAGTGGCCCGACTGCCCCACCGGCCAGGCCCTGGAGACCCGCCGTAACCCCAGCGAGCGATGCCACCCGGTCGTGTTCCCCCCACACCAGCTCGAGCGCGCCCCCCGCCTCGACGAAAGCCCGCAGCGCAGGCATATAGGCCCCCTCCGAGGTCTCCTTGACCGCCTTCACCAGGACTCCGCGCATGACCTCCCTGGCACAGCGGTAATCGTCCGAGCCGTACTTTTGCCGCAGGCGTTCCATGCGGTCGCTGCCGACCAGGCCGGCGCGATGGAGCATACGCCCGGCCCGGTAGGCGAGCGGCGGCCGCGGTAGTGCCCGACCCGGTGGAGGTGCCAGGGGTGCCCCGGTGAGGACGAGGGCAGCCACCCGTGGGTCAGAGGCCAGGCGCACGGCCACCCGCCCCCCGAACGAGTGGCCCACCACGACCGCCCGCTCGCAGAGGTCGTCCAGCACTGCCACCACCACCTCGGCGTACTCGGCGGTGGACCACGGCGCGGGCGGTTCGGGCACAGCACCAAAGCCAGGCAGGTCCAAAGCCACGGCGTCGAGGCCGGCCAACGCCGAGGCAAAGTCGTTGTGGTCCCTCCCCCAACCCGGGAGCGCCAGCACCCAAGGGCGGCCTGTCCCCTGACGTGCGCCCCAGAGGCGGCCACCGGCGAAGCTGCTAAGGGCCATGAGCGGAGCCCCAGGCTAGCCAGCTGGCCCCGCCGGCGCACCTGTCCACCTACGCTGTCCCACCCCCCCGCTAGTGTAATTACATGCTTGTCGGTACCGGCGGCACAGCCACGGCTGAGCTGCTCGCAGGTCTCACCCCGCTGCAGCGGCGGGCGGTGGAAACGATGTCGTCCACAGTGTGCGTGCTCGCGTCGGCGGGCTCCGGCAAGACCCGGGTGCTCACTCGGCGCATCGCCTACCGGGCGCTCACCGGCTCGGCCAAGCCCGAGCACACCTTGGCCCTCACTTTTACAAAGAAAGCGGCTGGCGAGTTGGCCGAGCGCCTGGCCGGCTTGGGCCTGGCGGAAGGGGTCAACGCCGGGACGTTCCATTCGCTGGCGTGGCACCAGCTCAGGCGCTGGTGGGCCGACCGGCGCACGCCGCAGCCGGCGCTGCTCCAGAGCAAGGCGCGTCTAGTGGGAGAGCTGGCCAGCGGACGTGGGGGCCTCGAGGGCGTGGCCACCTCCGACCTGGCCGCCGCGGTCGAGTGGGCCAAAGCGCGCCTCGTCCCGCCCGGCGAGCTGGCCGCCTCCGCCCATGAGGCCAACCGGGAGCTGCCGGCCGAGGCCGAGGCCGTTGCCGCCCTGTACGCCCGTTACGAGGACGAAAAGCGCCGCCGGCGCCTGGTCGACTTCGAAGACTTGCTCGCCCGCTACGCCGACGCGCTCAGCTCCGACAGCCGGTTTGCCGCCGCCCAGCGCTGGAGGTGGGCGCACGTGTTCGTCGACGAGGTCCAAGACGTCAACCCGCTTCAGTGCCGGGTCCTGCTCGGCCTGCTCGCAGGCAACGACGACCTGTTCGTAGTCGGTGACCCCAACCAGGCGATCTACGGGTGGAACGGTGCGGATGCCCGGTTCCTCACCGAGTTCCCCCTGCGCTTCCCCGACGCAGAAGTTGTGAGGCTCGATGACAACCATCGCTCGAGCCCCCAAGTGGTGGCAGCCGCCACTGCGGTGCTCGGACGCCAATCCGCCGGCCCCGTCCGCTCAAGCCGTCCGGATGGCCCCCTACCGACCCTGCGCTGCTTCGCGAACGAGCTCGCCGAGGCGGCAGGGATCGCGGCAGAGATCCGCGAGGCGGCGTCCCAGGGGCTCGGTTGGGCCGACATGGCCGTCCTCGCGCGTACCAATGCCCAGCTCGTCACCGTGATGGAGGCCTTGGTGAAGGCGGGCGTCCCCTGCCGCGCCCGGGCCCCGGCCGAAGACGCCGCACCCGACGCCCCCGATGGCAGGCCCCAGGGCGCCGGCCGGGCAAACGTTGAGGGCGAGCCCCACGAAGATGACCCTGGGCTGGGTTGGGGCAATCTGGGCTGGGCCAATACGGTGACGCTGTGCAGCTTCCACCGGGCTAAAGGCCTGCAGTGGCAAGCGGTGTGGGTGTGCGGCCTCGAGACCGGGTTCGTGCCGATCGCATACGCGTCCAGCCCGGGCTCGCTGGCCGAGGAGCGCCGGCTCCTCTACGTGGCCCTCACGCGGGCTGAAAGACGGCTGCACTGCTCCTGGTCCAACGAGAGGCGAGCGGCCAGCGGGGCCGTGCTCAGGCGTAACCCGAGCCCGTGGCTCGCCGTCCTCGCCCCCCACTGCTCCGGGACGCGCGCCGGCGACGACGTGGCAAGTCCGGCTGAGGCCATCTCGCTGGCCCCGTCTGGCCGAGACCGCTCCTTCGCCGGCTTCCTCGCCATGGCGCGCGGGCGTTTGGCGCCCGCGCCCGGGGCTTCCAGTCCCGGGGCTTCCAGTCCCGAGGCTTCCAGTCCCGAGGCTTCCGCTGCAGTGGCCGACGAGCTGCGCCAATGGCGCGGGCGGCTCGCCCGGGCGTCCGGGGTGCCGCCTCACGTGCTGCTCCACGACTCCACGCTCCTGGCTTTGGCGCGGAGCAAGCCCAAGAGCACCGAGGAGCTCTTGGCCGTCCCAGGGCTCGGGCCAGTCAAGGTGGCGCGCTTTGGGCCACAAATCCTCGCGGTCGTTTCTGAGGCAATGGCGGGCGACGGGCGGGAGCCCCGAGGGCGCGAACCCAGCCTGCTGGCTCGGAGCGGGGCGCAGTAAGATCCGCAATCGTGTCGGATTGGTACTCGATCGAGGTCTTCGACGGTTCCACCTCAGCGGGCCTGTGGGCAGGTGCCCACGGGGACGCACTGGTCGAGTCCGCGCTCTTGGCTGGGGCGAAGGACTGGAGCTGGCACTACCACAGCTGGGGCGTGGTGCTCGAGGTCGAGTTCAAGGATGCGGCGTCTTGGGAGGCATGGAAGTCCCTCCCCGGGACGCAGGCAGCGCTCGATGCCGTGCCTGACCCTCTTTCCGGGTTGATCGTGTACCGGGGCAGGGGAGGGAGCAGTGGGGCGTCATCGCCCCGACGGCCACGCCCCCTCGCTGGCAGTGGCTCGGCGGCTCTCCCTTTGCCGTGGGCCTGGGAGAGCGACGGCCCCGCGCTAGTGCCCGGGGTCCCGCGCCGCTTTCTGACCGCCTCGGTCGGCACTGGCGCTGGGCCGGTAGGCTCACGCCTCGCCCGTGCCCGCCTGCGCGGCTCCTAGAGGTCGATGTCCACGAGCACAGGCGCGTGGTCAGAGGGGAACTTGCCCTTGCGGGCATTGCGGTCCACTAATGCCCACTGCAGCTTGCCGGCGAGTGAGCGGCTGACCAGGACGAGGTCGATGCGCATGCCACGGTGCTCGTGGAAATCACCGGCCCGGTAGTCCCAGTAGGAGTACAGCTTTTCATCGGGCCACACGCCCCTAAACGCGTCCACCAGGCCCCAGGAAAGCAGCTCGGAAAGGCCCTGGCGTTCCTCGGGCGTAACGTGCGTAGAGCCTTCGA
>DAHWQF010000149.1 GCA_027334785.1 Acidimicrobiaceae bacterium | reverse complement strand
CGCCACGCTCCGTTCTGCCACCGGGTGGGCCTCAGCCGGCCAAGCCAGCGCGGGCTATTTGGCGCACCTCCCGACCTCGTCGAGCGAGCACGCCGAAGAGCAGGCCACGCCCCAGCCCGCGCTCGCCGCTCTAGCGGCTCTCGGACGGCTCGGGCACAGGCTAAGCCCGCCCGCCTACACAGCTACCAGGGAGAGGCGCCTGCAACTTGCCGGAAAAGGTCGGGTTCTCGACCAGGAGAGGTTTTTTGCCCTTCGGTTGGTGACGTTGGCGGCCGTGGTACCCGCTTCAGCCCTGGAACTGCTGTTGCCCCTGCGCGGGCTGTCTGCCCTCCTCGGCTTCATCATCGTCGCAGCCCTGCTCGCGCTCGGCCCAGAGGCTCTTCTCAACCACCTGGTCTCGCAGCGGCAGGACAGGATACGCCGCGACCTGCCGGCGCTGGTCGAACTGCTCATGATCAGCGTCGAAGCAGGGCTTGGCTTCGACCAGGCCCTCGCACGCTCGGTCGGCTCAGTGCCGGGGCCTTTGAGTGAGGAGTTTTCTCGCTACCTCGGCGAGGTCCGCATGGGCTCGGGGCACCGCGAAGCACTGGAAGCCATCGACCGTCGAACCGGGGTAGACGAACTGCGTTCTTTCCTAATGGCCCTCGCCCAGGCACAGACTTTCGGCATCTCGATCGGTTCTATCTTGCGCGCCCAGGCCAAGGAGTCTCGGGCCGCGCAGCACCAGCACACCCAGGAGCGAGCGCAGAAAGCCCCAGTAAAGATGCTGTTCCCCTTGGTCTTCTGCGTCCTGCCCGCACTGTTCGTCGTCGTGCTCGGGCCGGCGGCCATCGAGATCTACCGGGACCTCATCAAATGAGGCACGCGCCCTGGCGCCGGCGCTACCGTGCTGACCACGGAGCCGCCTTGGTCGAATTTGCCCTTGTCCTCCCGGTCTTTGCTCTCATGCTGTTCGCCATGGTCCAGTTCGGCGTGATGTTCGCGGGCTGGGCCCAACTTCGCAATGCCGTCCAGACCGGTGCGCGCATGACCGCGGTCGGCCAGGTCAGCACCGGATGCGGCCAGTTGAGCCAGCCGGACTGCACCATAGCAGTGCAGATAGGCACTCCTGTCGGCCTAAGCAGCCCCAGCCAGCCTCTCACCTCCCTGCCCATACCTGATGCCGCCCACTGCCACCAAGACCTCAGCAGTTGCGCCGATTACAGCTGGCTCGACGGCTACTACATCCGCGACCACGGGACCTGGCAACAGATCGTCAGCCCTCCGCCTTCCCCCTCGCAACCACCGGCTGGCCAACTCGCGGACCAAGAGGCCCTCCAGGAGGGAGCCGGGGGGACCTGGAACTGTACCACGACCGACCCCTTGGGCAACTGCACTCAGCTATCCACCTCCAGCTCAGCTGGCACCAACGACCCTGCGCTTGGCAGCGACTACAACAACATCACGGTCAGCTGTACCGGCCCTGCGAGCGCAACGACCCAGCCACAGCGTCAAGCCACACCTGCCTCATGCCACACCAACTGCCAACTACTCGTCTCGGCGCGACTTCCCGCAACCTCGTTCGGCGGGCTCCTCCCAAACCTGGCCGTCTCGACCAAAAGCACGTTCTATATCGAGACAGGCACCGCGACCCCAGCCGACCAACAAAACGGGAGCAGCCCCTGTGCTTGAGGTCGAGCGGCCCCGTCGGCTGGGCACTCGCGGGGACCGAGGCGCCATCTTGGCGCTTTGGGTACTCTGTCTCACCGTGCTCATGGGTTGCATGGCCCTCGCCATCAACATCGGCAACCTGCAGCAAGAGGCGGTCAACGTCCAGGACGCGGCAGACTCGGCGGCGCTCGCCGGGGCTGAGACGCTCGCGCAGCCCCGAAGCCTCAACGACCTGGTGCAACAGTACCTGCCTATCCCACCCGGCCTTTGCTCTGTCACCAGCCTAGGTTCCTGGCTAACGTGCAAGAAATTCAACTGGCTCGACGGCTACTACCTCTACGACGGCCAAGAGCCACCCGGTGCCGATTGCCCATCCACCACATGCGCTGGATGGTGGCAAATCGTACCGGCCACCGGCCCCCTAGAGCCGGGGCAGGTAACCGACAACCAAGCCTTCCAGGACGCGGCCTCTCCAGCCGGGCCGTGGCAGTGCGCCTGGTACCAACCGGGGAAGCAATTGCAGCATTATCATTGCGGCGAGCTTTACACCGGCGTTGGCAATCCTCAGGCCAACTGGGACCTCAGTGCGCCGGCCAACCCGGCTGCGACCAGCACCAACCCGGCCCTCACCGCGACGGACATCGCCGTCCAAACCACAGCAGAGTACGGTTTGGCCCCGAAGTGGTCAGCGTGCCCGACCTCACTGCTGCAACCGCTTTTCTTGGCCGAAGCGTGGAACGGGACAACCTGCTTGGCCTACGAGATCACGGGCAACGCACCCCACCAGAACGTCATATTCTGGGCGCGACTCGACGTCAACGGCATCTGGCGAACGGCTTGGGCCACCGGCTCTCCGGCAAGGCTCTGCTCTGGTTTGCCCTCCGAGGGCAACTGCAACTGAACCCTCACGAGCCGCCGACCACCGTGCTCTGCTTCGCTTTCGCAAACGCGGGTGCCACCTGTGTGCCGAGCCAACGGGCCGTGGCCACGAGGAGCACCCCGTTGCGAACGCCCGCTGCCGTCGTGGCTAGGTAGTAACCGAGGACCGACACGATCGCGTCCGAATAAAGGACCGGGTAGACCAGGGCTGTAAGCGCCGCGGCGACAACCCAACCTTTCCTCACCGGCCAGTACGCCCACAGGGGAGCGACCCAAATGAGGTACTGGGGCGCGAAAGCTTTGTCGCTCAAGATGGCGACCGAGAGCACCGCAAGTGAAGTGGCCTCGACGCTCAACCTTCCTCGCCACGCCAGGCCCCAGACGCCCGCCAACCCCGCCAGCCCAGCCGCCGCCACCACCGCGGCGATAGCGGCTTGGTCGGTGCCTAGGACTTCGACAGAGCCAAAGCCGCTACTCCAGTGCAGGCCGAGCGGGTCCACCAGCAAGCTCAGGCTGCCCGGGAGGCTCGACAACTCGAAGCCCCGGTGCAACTCGTAGCTGATCGGCGACAACTCGCTCCCACGAGCCAGCACCTGTTGGGTGGCCCCGGCGCCCGCTACCGCCGCGAGAGCAGCACCCGCGCGGCGCGCCGGCCACTTGCCGGTTCGGGAACGTTCCGCCAAGACGAACCCAGGAAGCAACAGAAAAGGGAACAGTTTGAGCAACCCGCCGGCCACCGCCCAGGCCCAGGCGCGCCCCCAGCGCTGCCGGCGGGCACCCTCAACGGCGATGAATGCCGCGAGCGCCGGCAGTGCGTCATAGCGTTCAAACAGTACCGCTACCGCCCCCAAGAGCAGGTACCCACAAGTGCGCGAAGGCCATCCCGGGTGCTCGGGGCGCCCATCGCTTGAAACGACCAACGCCATGACCGCCATGGCCATCACCAACGCAAACCCGGCCCGGTACGGCACCGGCAGTGTGAGCGGCGCTACGAAGGCGCTAAGCGAAGCCGCCGGGTACTCGACGGGGAAGGAGTGCAGCAACGGGGAGGCCAACGCCAGTCTCGCGTAGCGCTCGTAAAGGCCCACGTCGGCCCCAAACGGCCACGCTGCGAAAAGCGCTGCGGCCCCTACCAGGAAAAGGACCCTCGGTGACGCACCGCGGAGGCGACAGCGGGCAACCGAAAGTCGCCTCAACACGGCACTATGAACACAAGACCCGGACGGAAAAAGTCAGCTGGCCAGTGTCCGGTGGCGTCGAATGATCAGCTACCGAGAGCGTGATACCGTTGTAAGTATAGCTGGTGCCGGCTCCGGGTGGACAGCTCGTTGGCGTCGGCTCGACCGAGACTTTCTCGGCCTGGCTGTACAACTTCAAAAACGCCGGCGGACTTGTTTCCGTGCCATCTCCCGAAGCGGCATACAGTGAATACGTGTAGGGGCCAGTGCCGCCTCCTGTCACCCAGAAGCGTATGACCTCCTGCCCACCGACCGCCACGGTGACCATGCACCCGGATTGCCCGCTGCTGCACCACCTCTTGGGGCCTTGGCCGCCGTGGCCACCCCGAGCGCTCCCTCGCAACGCCATGTCCCTGACGAGACTGCCTGCCTGACGAACGGGCCTGGCGTTGGTGTGCCCCAAGTAGACCAACCCCCCGACTGCCACCAAAGCCACAAGCGCCACCAAGAGCACGTACTCGAGGATCGCCGCTCCGGCCTCCCCGAAAGACCCTTCGCCTCGCCCCAATCGCCATCTCGGAGGGCTCATGCGACGCCAGCCTTTCCAGGCCAAGATAGATGTTTACCGTGACCGGCTCAGACCCTTAGGGAGTCGTGGTATTGGTTATCTGGTTGGCCACGTGGTTTAGCGTACTGGTTATTGACCCGCCGAGGAACGTGAGCGCACCGATAGCTGCGACCGCTATCAGGGTCAGCAGCAGGACGTACTCGACCAGGCTGGCGCCAATATCCTCACGCGACGCGAACTTCCCGTGGAGCCAGTTCGCCAGCTGTGCCCGCAGCAGCAGTACCCGGTTGACCATAAGGGACCCTCTTCCTTTATTCTCCGGACCGCCGGGCCACTTCCTCGCGAGCCGACGGCGACCTGTATTGAGCACCACTCTTCACCCTCTACGACGAGGACGTCCATGGGCCAATAGGCTCATTCTTGGCCAGCCTGCTGGTGCTCGGGCACCGCCAGCTTTAGGCTGCCCCTACGCACCTAGTCAACAATGGGCCACCACCGTGATGCTCGACCAGGCCGGCGCCAAGCAACAACAACGGCCCACCATGACGCTTGGGGGCCACGCGCCCGCCGGCTCCCGGCGCCTCGCCCGCCTGCGCGTTCTCCTCTCGCTCCACCCAGGCGTCGTGGTGGTCGCGATCGCCTGTGCCGCTCTCGTGCGCCAGGCCATGCACGACGGCCTAGCGGGCGACGTGTTTTACGAGGTCGCTTCCGGGCGCTGGATGCTGGCTCACCACGCGCTACTCCGCCACGACGTCTTCACTTACAGTGTGCCTGGCCGGCCGTGGCTCGACGAGGAGTGGGGCTTCCAGGTCCTCCTCGCTTGGTTGGTGGCGCACTTGGGGCCAGTTGCCTACTGGCTGGTGTCCGGAGGTGCCTGCGCGGGTGCTGTCCTCACCGCCACGCTGCTCTGGCGACGCGGAGGTGCCGGGTGGTTGTGGGCGGCCACGCTTGTGGTTATCGCGACGGGGGGGGTCTCGGTCGGCCTCAGCCCCAGGCCCCAAGACCTCTCCTACCTTTTCTTCGTCGTGCTTTTGCTCCTGTTGGCGCTCGCCCGACAGCAGGCCGCCTGGCTCCTCGCCGTACCTGCTCTCATACTCGTCTGGGCTAATCTGCACGGCAGCTTCCTGCTCGCCTTGGCCATAGTGGCCCTTGAGCTCGTGTGGTCGTTCGTGCCCGCACCTTCGGGGCGCTTGGCCCCCTGGCCACTCCCCAGACGACCTGCCGCCCTTTGTCTCATGGCAAGCGTGCTACTGAGCTTCGCCAACCCCAACGGGCCTCGCCTCCTCGTTTACGCGTTCAGCGTTAGCACCTCCCCACAGCTCACATCGCTCATATCTGAATGGCAGAGCCCCAACTTCCACTCACCGCTACTGCTCCTCGTGATCGTCGGCCCAGCGCTCCTGCTGTTTTCTTCCCTCGCGTTCGGCCGCTCTACGCTCGACCTTGGCGAAGTGGTGCTAGCAACGGCGCTGTTGGTCGCGACCCTCCATGCCGTGCGCTTCACGCCCTACTTCGACCTCGCCGCCTGCACAGCACTCGCCCGCTGGCAACCCCTTGGCCATGAGGCCCTACCTACCAATGTCCTTTCTGCACCCGCCGCGCTCGCGGTGGTGGCTGCCTTGTTGGCCGGCCCACACCCGAGCGCGGGGGCGCCGCAAGTTTCGGGCCCGCTCGGTACACCGGTCGCTGCCACCGATTACTTGGTCCGCCACAATGGGAGGGTCTTTACCACGTACTGGTGGGGCGACTATCTCGATTACCGCGGCATCCAGGTCTTCGTGGACGGACGGACCGACATTTACTCAGGCACCCCGGTCCTCGCCACTTACATGAAAGTCGCGCGCCTCGAGGTCGACCCCGACAGGTTCTTCGCCCGGTGGGGTATCAGATGGGTGATGTGGCAAAAAGGCGCAGCACTCACCACGTACCTCGCCAATGACGCCCGCTGGTCCGAGGCCTTTGCTGCCGGAGGAGCAGCCGTGTTCGAGCACAGGGGGCGATGGTAGGCGGACCGGCCCGGCGAAGGCGAGGCCCGGGGCTTGGCCTATATGGACCAGACCATCACGATCACGAGATCCGTACGAGGCCGAGCCGTACTCCCTTTGCCACCGCTTGGCCCCTACTTTCCACACCGAACTTCGTGTATATGTGCTCCAAGTGGTTCTTCACGGTCTTCTCGCTTATGAAGAGCTCCCTGGCAATGCGGCCATTGGAAGCCCCACGGGCCGCCAGCTGCAGGACCTCGACTTCCCGGCTCGTGAGCAAGCGCAACGGCAAGGGCCGTCCCACCCGGGAAGTAGCCTTCAGGTACGACCTTGCCACCTCGCCCCCCTGGGCGTTGCCTTGTGCCACCTGGGCGACCGTGGAAACGATCTCTGACGCGGAACAGTCCTTGGTCAGGTAGGCCGCGGCCCCTGCCCCCAGGGCTTCTCTGACGGTCGGTTCGTCGGCGAACATGGTGAGGATCACGACAGCCGTCTCTGGCCGTAACCGTCGGAGCTCGCGGGTCATCTCGACCCCGTCGCGGCCGGGCATCGAGATGTCCATCAAGACAACGTCCGGACAAGCATGCGCGACCATCTCGAGGGCGCTCTCGCCGTCGCCAACATCGGCGACGACATCAAACCCCGCTTGCTCCAGGCAACGCCGGAGCCCGTCCCTCAAAACGGTGTGGTCGTCTACCAGCATGACTGAGCTCATCCGTGCCTCACCCTCGCGCTACCCCGTCTCCCCACTTCAGCGTTACGGTCGTCCCGCCGCCCCCCTTTGAGCTGATCGCGAGCGTCCCCCCTATTGCTTCGGCCCGCTCACGCATACCCAAGATGCCGAAAGCATCTCGCCGCAGCGACGCACTGGCGGGCATCCCCCGCCCATTGTCAGCAACCACCAGTTCGCCGCTCTGGCCGTCCCAGGCGAGCCGCACAGCCAACTGGGTGGCGCCAGAATGCCGTTCGGCGTTGTTGACCGCCTCCTCGGCGACCCGCGCCACCTCACGGCCCACCTCTGGCGGCAAAGGAGCCAACGGACCAGCGGAAAGCTTCGCCAAGATCCCCGCACGCTGCCCTGCCCGCTCGAGCAGCCCAACCACAGCATCGGCAAGACCATGTTCGTCAGTGACTTCACTTCGGAGGTCCGACAGCTTGGTCCTGAGCTCCCTGAGCACCCGGCGAGCCTCAGCCGAGAGTTGGCCCAGCTCTGTTGACATCCTCGGGCCTCCCACTGCACCGGGGGAGCCCGCTTGTGCTTGCAGGGTGTCCAAGCTGAGAGCGAGGTAGGCGAGCGACTGGCCCACCCTGTCGTGAAGTTCCCTAGCGATGCGCACCCTTTCCTCTTCGGCCCCAAGCACGCGCAGGCGCCGGAACAGCCTTGCATTGTCTAGGGCCAGGCCCGCGTGGCGAGCAACACTCTCCACCATGTCGAG
>DAHWQF010000148.1 GCA_027334785.1 Acidimicrobiaceae bacterium | reverse complement strand
TACGCCGCTTACCTCGACTGGCTGGAGGCCCGAGGGGTGGGCAACAAGACGTTTTACAGCGGGGCGAGGGTCTTCCTCGCTCGTTTCCCCGACCCTCAGGCTTGGGCGGCACTGCCCCTTTGGGCACGCCTCGAAGCCACGAAGCCCCACCTGCAACCCCTGCTCAATTTCTTGATGCTGCACGGCTATTTGTGCCCCGGCTACGACTACCTCTTATGCCGCAAGTTCCATGCGATCCTGCGAGAAGCCCCGGCGAGCCCCCTCGGGCCCGACCTGGCGCGCTTCATAGGCGGTGCCGAGGCCCTCGGCTACTCGGTGCGCGCCCGTACGGGCATGGCCTCCGAGGTCGCTGTGCGGATGCTGGTCCAGGCTGCCAAGCCGCTCGCCAAGCTCACCGACGAGGACTTCGCCCTCTTCGAAGAGGCGATCGGCGAACGCGAGGCGAGGGAGCGGCGCCCCTTGGACCATTACCGCCACGCCCTCTATGCTTCGCGGGCGGTCGTCTACCACCTGGGCGCGCCCGCCGAGCCGGTGCCCAAGTACCCCAAGTCCTGGCGCTGGAGCTGGGACCGCCACCTCGAAGGCGTGGAACCCCAGGTGCTCAAGCCGATGGCCGCCTACCTCGAACGCCTGGGAGCAACGTTGTCGCGGTCTACTGTCCAGGGCACGGCTTCGGAGCTCGCCCACTTCGGCCGCTACCTGGCCCGTGCCCACCCCGGGCTCAAGTCCCTGGCATCGCTCGACCGCCGCAAGCACATAGAGCCTTACCTGAACGAGGTGGGCACAGCGCTCAACCACCGCACCGGCTCGCCGATCGCCGCCTACACGGCCAAGAGCCGTGTCCAGTCGCTGGGGCGTTTCCTCGACGCCATGGCCGAGTGGGGTTGGCCCGAAGCCCCGCCCAGGCGCCTCGTCTTCCCTCGCGACGCGCCTCGGCTGCCCTACGCCCTTCCCCGCTACTTGCCGCCGGAGGACGAAAGAGCCTTGCTCAGCGCCTTGGAGCGCTCTCCCAACCGGCTCTACGCCGACGCGTTGCTGCTCATGCGGGCGACGGGGGTGCGCATCGGCGAACTGGTCGACTTGGAGCTCGACTGCGTGCACGAGGTGCCGGGCCAAGGTGCCTGGCTGAAGGTGCCCCTCGGCAAGCTCCTGACCGAGCGGATGGTGCCGGTCGACGACGAGACAGTGGCTATCCTCGACCGGATAGCCGAGAACCGCTCACCGGGGCGGCCGCTGCGCCACCCCCGCACGGGCAAGCTGGCCGACTTCCTCTTGACCCACCAGGGCAGGCGCGTCTCTGCCTGTGCGCTCCGAGACGAGCTCCATCGCGCTGCCGCCGAAGCGGGGCTGAAAGACGTCGTGCCCCACCAACTGAGGCACACCTTCGCGACCGCTATGGTGAACGCCGGCTGCAGCTTGCAGGCGTTGATGGCCCTGCTCGGGCATGTCTCGGCCGAGATGAGCCTCAGGTACGGGAGGTTGTTCGACGCCACGGTCCGAGCCGAGTACGAGCGGGCGCTGGCGCAGGCCAAAGCGAGCCTCGGGCCGGTGCTGCCCGAGGCCACGCCGGTGAAGCTCGAGACCGACTGGAAGAAGGCCCCGCTCATCAAGGCCCGCCTCGCGGGCGGCTACTGCCTCCGCAGCGTCGCCCAGGGTGCTTGTGCTTACGCCAACATCTGCGAGCATTGCCCAAATTTCCGTACCGAAGCGAGCTTTTTGCCTATCCTGCTGCTCCAGCGGGTGGACGCCGAGGCACTGGCGGCCGACGCCGTGGAGCGGGGCTGGGGCGACGAGGTCGCCCGACACCGCCGCTTGATAGGGCGGATCGACGCCGCCATAGCCAAGGCCGATGCCGGCTGAGAGTCCCGGGTACGCCGCTGTCGAAGCCGCCTGCATCCAACTGGCGAGCGCCGGGCAGCGGGTCACGTTCAAAGAGGTCGCCGCTCGTGCCGGGACCAGCCGCAACACCCTTTACCGCAGAGCCGACTTGCGCGCGCTGGTCGAGGACCACCGTGCTCGGGGGACGGGCGCCACAACGCTGTCTGGCCTGACCGTGCAAGTCGACCAGCTCCGCCATGCGCTCGAAGCCGTCGCTGCCAAGGTCCGTCGCCACGAGGAAGCGATACGGCGGATCCAACGCCAAGGGGCCAAGGGCAACCCGCCTCGCCGGTCACGCTGAGGTTATCCACAGCTCGCCAGTTATTGGCCAGATAACCCCTGTGGCGAGGAAAAATCGAGCGCGCATTTCGCAGATGAGCATCGAGCACCTGAAGTCGCACTGGGGGTTTTCCCGCGTGCCGTTCTCGAAAGAGCTGGCCCCCTCGATGTTCTTTTCCTCCCGTGCCCATTCCGAAGCCGTCGCCCGCATCTCTTGGTGCATAGAGGAGCGTGCTCTCGGCCTCGTCACGGGCGAGGTCGGCTCGGGGAAGTCAGTTGCGGCCAGGGCCGCGGTCTCGGGCCTCGACAGCTCCCGCCACACCGTTATCTACCTGGCCAACCCGGCGGTCGGCGCCCGTGGCATGTACGCCCAGATGGTCCAGGCCCTGGGCGGGGTGCCCCGCTTCCACAAGGCAGCTCTCATACCCCAGGCCATGGCCGCGCTCGCCGCCGAAGAAGCCGAGTGGGGCCGGAGGGTGGTCGTCATCTTGGACGAGGCCCAGGGCATGGAGGAGGCCCTGGAGGAACTACGTCTCCTGATGGCGACGGATATGGACAGCAAAGCAGCCTTTTCTTGCCTGGTCCTCGGCCAGCCGACGCTGCGGCGACGCGTGCGGCTCGGCGCCTATGCGGCCCTCAACCAGCGCATCGCCCTCCGCTACGTGATAGAAGGCATGTCGAAAGACGAGACCGGGGCTTACATATCCCACCACCTAAAGCTCGCAGGCCGGGCCGACACGATATTCGCAGAGGCAGCGGTCGAAGTCGTCCACCAGGTCTCCCGGGGACTGCCCCGGGCGGTCAACAACCTGGCCACCCAGGCGCTCGTCGCGACGTACGCAGAGCGAAAGTCCATCGTCGACGAGGCTGCCGCCCGCATGGCGGCGGCGGAGGTGGACGCCGAGTGAGCGCCCTCCCGGTCTCCCCACCGCCGACGGCGGGGGCCATAGAGGCCCCCCCGGGGTGGCCCGACCCGCCCGAGCGGGCTGCATATTCCGGCTTGGCCGGCGCCATAGCCGACGCCATAGCCCCCCACACCGAAGCCGACCCCGTGGCGGTCTTGGGCCAGCTGCTCGTGGCAGCGGGCTCTGCGGCCGGGCGGGGGGCCTATTTCGAGGTCGAGGCGACCCGGCATTACCCGAACGAGTTCGTCGTACTGGTGGGCGACTCGGCCAAAGCCAGGAAGGGCTCTTCTTGGGACTACGTCGCCCGGGCGATGGAAAAGGCCGACCCGGGCTTCCCCGCCCGGGTGCACGCCGGCCTCTCCACCGGCGAGGGCCTCATCTGGGCCGTCCGCGACCCCAACGGGCCCGACCCCGGCGCCGCCGACAAGCGCCTCTTGGCCGTGGAGACCGAGTTCGCGAGCGTGCTGAAGGCGACCGGCCGGGACATGGGCACCTTGTCGCCAGTGCTCCGCAACGCCTGGGACGGCCGGGCGTTGCAGACCCTCACCCGCACCGCCCCGGCGCGAGCGACCGGGGCCCACGTCTCGGTCATCGGCCACATCACGGCTGCCGAGCTCGCCGCCCTGCTGTCGAGCGTCGAGGTGGCCAACGGCTTCATGAACCGCTTCGTGCTGCTGGCCTGCCGGAGGGTGCGCCTGCTCCCAGAGGGAGGAGCGCCCGACCCCCTTTCCGGCAGCGGGCTCGGCCAGGAGCTCGCCTCGGCCGTAAAAGCGGCACGGGGGAGGGGCCAGGTGCGCTTCGGCATCGATGCCCGCGCCTATTGGTGGGACACCTACCCCCGCCTCTCGGTGGCCGGGGCCGGCCTGGCGGGCTCGATGTGCGCCCGAGCAGAGGCGCACGTGTTGCGCCTGGCGCTCACCTACGCGTTGTTGGACGGTGCCGCCAGCATTTCCTACGCCCACTTGGAGGCTGCGCTGGCGCTCTGGGATTATTCGGCCCGCTCGGCCGCCTGGGCCCTCGGGACTTCGAGCGGGGACCCCGTCGCCGAGCAGATCCACGCCGCCTTGGTGGCGAGCCCGTCGGGGCTCTCCCGCACCCAGATCCGTGACCTCTTCGCCAGGAACCAGCCCGCCATAGCCATAGACCAGGCGCTCGCCTCACTGGCGCAAGCCGGCCGGGCGACTGCCACCCGCCAGGCGACAGGAGGGCGTCCCGTCGACATCTGGGCAGCCCGCCTCCCTGGGTAGCCCTTCTCTTGTCATCGCCAGCCCGGCCGGTGGGGCAGGTGGGGAGCGCCCGTCCCGGCGGTGCAGCGGGTTCCCCGAAGGGCGGGCGCTTAGGGGCCCCACCTGGCCCACGGGCGGCCGGCCGGGGGGCAGGAGCGCCGCGGCGGCCTAGTCGCGAGGGCCGCTTCTGCCAACCAAAACCGATGGCCCCCTCGCGTTCGTCGCCTGGTAGCGCCGTCGCGCATTGCGAGCAACTGAGCGACTACCTCCACCTACGAGAGCGACGACTTTGGTCGTTCGGTCGTCCAGGGCCTGCCGTCACCACCTACGACGACGCCACCGTGTTCATTTACTATCAGCCGGTAACACAAGCTCGTAGCGCGTACGCCAGCTATCTGCCGCTTACTGAAGGTGACAGAGCGAGAGTTGGTATGGCTACGGCATTGGAAGTGTACGGGCACGCACCCCCGGCCCACCGACGGCGGTAGTTACCAGGCGCGGGCTTACCATTACAGCCACTTCATCCGCTCGCGTGTTGCGTTGGACTGGCACGCCCGGCTTACTCAGGCTGAAGCTGACGAGCCGGCCGCTCTCGCCCGCCTAGCCGATGCGACGCGCGCCCTCGTGCGCCTCGTCGGGCTCGCTGCCACCGCACGGACGACGGGCCTGACCGAAGGAGAAGTGAGCGGGCTCTGCCGGGCCCTGCAAAAAAGTGATGATTCGCACCCCCAGTAGAGGCCGGGTACACCGGCCGGAGAAAGGAGCAGCATGAGCACCCAACTGGAGCAGGCAACTAGGGAAGTGTTGGCTCGTCAGAGCCGTCGAAGCCACCCCAAAGGAAAGTGGGACGACAATCCCAGGTGGTGGCCATCCAAAGACGAACGTCGCGACTGCTGTTCGTCCATCAGGGAACCATCTGGGAATTGGCCGTGGAGCCTGATGCAACACTGCCGGACGGTTGTCCACGTTGCCCAGCTGTACGACGTAGACGAGAGTGAACTGCGCCGGGCGGTACGGCAAGCGTCCAAGGCAACTGAGTTGCCTTCCCCGGCGACATGCCCCATCACCCCTACCTCCAGCCCGGAGCTGAGCCTCTGATGGCACGACGCTACGGGTTCCCACTCTTAGTGCCCCCAGAAAGGAGCAACATGACCACCGACAAGCCCCGCATCACCGCCACCGCCGTCTACAGCCGGCTCGTACGGGAGGGGTACCACCCCGCCGAGGTGGACGACGCCATCAGCCGGCCGTTCCTAGCCGGCGAGGGCGAGGCCGCAGGGGCCGAGAGGTTGTTCACCCCTACCGACGTGGACATCCTCCGCGAGTGGTTGTGCCAAGGCCGGGAGTGCGGCATGTGGGGCGAGGACGACGGCTCGGAGCCTGGCATCTGATGGCACTCACCCTCAGTGAAGCGATAGCTCGGCGTGAAGTGTTGGGTGACCTCCGCGAGCACCTGCTGACCACCCTCTCGCCAGAGGACCTAGCCGAGCTCATGACGCCCGCTGAGTGGGGCGCCTGGGGCGCGCTCCACGACGCCTGGAAGGCCCGGGAAGCCAGCGAGAAGCCACCGTTGCACAAGGAGGCATCTTGCTCAGTCATAAGAGGCAACCAACCCGAAAGGAGCAAACAATGACCATGACCACGACCACGACATGGCACGTCGGTGACCGTGTGCGGACCAACGACAACGTGCGCCCTCAGCGCTACTCCGGCCGGACCGGCACCGTCGCTGAAGTGCGCCGCGTCAGCCCTACCGCAGTTGAGGTCGGCGTGCTCGTCCACGGGAGCGTCTCGTGGTTCGCCCCCGCCGAACTGGAAGCCCGCTAACCGAAAAGGAAGGAGACAACATGACCAGACCGAAGCTTAGCGACCAGGAGACCGAGTTCCTGCGCCGGCGCCAGGAAGCCGACGCTCGAGCAATCGCCGCTCACAACGCCGCCATAGAAGCCTTGGCTGAAGCCGGGGCCAAGCGCTCGGACGCCATCGCCGCCCACGACAAGCTCGTGGCTGAGGCCGAGGCTCGGCTCAAGGACGCCCGGACGGCGCTCGTCGAACAGCTCGGCCCAACGGCTGCCAGCACGCTGGGGGTCGCCCTGAGGGGGAGCACCCGGGGCCGCAAGCCTCGAGCAGTCGCCCCGCCCCCACCACCGTACGCCCCGCTCGACATGACCGACCCAACAAGACGATAGGAGACGAAGAATGTTGGCACACAAAGAACTGACTGACAACCAACGCCGCATCCTCGCTAAGGGACTGGGGGTACGGCCCGAAAAGGTGGACATCTACGTACGGCACGCGACAATACGCCGAATCCCCGTGTTACACCCGAAGGGTGTTGACAAGTGGTAGCAGTAGTTGGGGATGGGGGCCCGGGGGAAGGGGTGTGGACGCCTGTGGATATGTGGACGACTTTCCCGGCTACTTCCGCCTTGGGCGCTTGGTGATCGAAGCCGACCTCGGGTCGGCGACATCTCGAGGCCGACGGCCGGAAAGCTCATGGTTCGTGAGAGTGAGGAACGGGGAAGCCTCGGTGGTGATCACGTGGGGGCTCAGCCGCTCCAACGCTGAGCACTTGGCGAGCCGCCTCGCCGAGGTCATCGCCGGCATCGTCCCGGCCTCTGGTGGCGGCTGGGAGACCCAGTCGAGGGCTGGCTCATCATGACCGGGTTCGAGGAGACGAAAGGTGCCCAAGACCTGGCCCGACGTGCAGGGCCTGGCGGCGGTCGTGAACTCGACGACATCGTCGCTGGTGGTGCTGCAGGCGATGGCGCGGGCTTGTTCAGGCGCCTAGGCTTAGAGGTTTGGCCGGGGGCTGGCTCATTGTTGAATCTGACCTCGCCGGAGCGAGTGTCTTTGATTCGAAGTGCCGCCCCCGGCCTGCAATTAAAAGGCCGGCCTGACCTAATAGGAGCGTTGATAACTCAACGGGGATATGTCGGCCGGCCCCATTACAAGTTACTCGACAAGGCAGGGCGGAGGTGGCAAGGCCGGTGCCAGTGAGCAAGGAGCAAGAGGGCAAAGTCCAAGACGTGGCTGCAGCAAGAGGCATTGCAGCCGCACGAGCAGCCTTGGCCAAGGCGCAGCGCGTGTTGGTCGCCGGGAAAGCCAGCGAGCTCAAGCCAGCGCCGGTGAGCGAGCACGTGGGTGCGAGGGTGCAACCCAAGGCCCCAGCACAAAGCAAGCCGGCACCGCCAGCCACCAGCAAGAGCCGGCGCACGGCGGCCGCAAACGCCAGGCCCCCGGCCCGGCCGAGGGCCAAGGCGAAAGCCTCCCTGCCGCCGGCCGGCCCCGGCGTGGTCGGCATAGACCCCCACAAGCGGGCCCTCACAGCCACCGTCCTCGACTGGCGTGGCGGCAGCCTCGGGGCACGGGCCTTCCCGGTCTCGGGCGAGGGCCACCAGGCGATGGAGGCCTGGGCA
>DAHWQF010000147.1 GCA_027334785.1 Acidimicrobiaceae bacterium | reverse complement strand
CGACCCCGGCCAGCAGCTCATCACCGTCGTCCGCAAGGGCACCCGTGCCCTGCAGCAGGTGCCGGCCTCGCCGGACGCCTTCGTGTGGCTGCGCCTCTACCAGGCCGAGCTCGAAGGCGAGGTGCCGGCCGGTCGCGACCAGCCGCTCTGGTGGACGCGGCGCCGCCCCTACCGCCAGCTCGGCTAAGACGCCTGCCGGGTGATGTTCAACCGGGCGAACGCCGCCCTCGGGGCGAACTGGTCGCTCCACGACCTCCGCCACACCGCCTGCTACCGGATGGCACGGGACCCGAGCGTCCCGCTCACCGACATCCAGTGGGTGATGGGCCACGCCGACGCGATTATGTCTTCAGTTATAGTGTCCACGGGGTAGAGTGTCTCATTCCGCGGCTCGACCTCGATTTCATCGACTACGACGCGGCAGCACGGTGCGTGGTTGTCGGGGAGGACGGCGTCGGGCGCGCGCTCGTACCACGGGCGGCCGAGCGGTTCGCGTGCCTGGGCATCCCTGACCGGACCCCGTGCATCGACCCGCAGAGCGGTGACGAGCAGCTCCTGAACCGCTTTTTTGCGGACCTTTGGGTGCTGGGGGGCTTGGCGGAGAACACGGTCCGTTCCTATGCGAGAGATGTCGTGGTGTGGGCCAGGTTCTTGCGCGACGCGCGGGGCAAGTCGTGGCTGGAAGCAGACCGGTCCGACCTCTTGGCGTTCCACAAGCTACGCAGGCATACGGGGGTGCCGGGCTGGGCGGGAGCAACACGGACGATCAGTGGGCGGTCATGGGACCGGGCGGTCTGCGCCCTCGCCAAGCTGTACGACTGGGCCGGGCTCCACGAGCTCATCGACCGAGCACCGTTCATATCTTCCGGCGCGAACGTGGCGGCGATCGAAGAGCACGCCCGTTGGGGCCGGCGGGCGACAAGGCGCTTCGGCAGAGAGGGCGCCCCACAGAGCCGTCATGCGATGGTCCTGCTGGACGAGGAGCAGTACCGCCTGTGGAGAGATGCCGGCGTCCGTGGCATGGCCGCCGGCACCACAGCCCTCCCGGCATACCGAGGGCGCAATTCCGAGCGGAACGCTCGCTTCTGCGACACCTTGGTGACCACCGGGGCCCGGGTCAGCGAGCTGGCCGCCATGGTGGTCCAAGAGCTCCCCTCGCTCGACGGGCCGGCCGAGGGTCGGGGGCCGTTGGTCGAGCTCGGCTTCGCTGCCTCGGTCACCAAGGGCGGCCGAGGCCGGCGGGTGCCAGTGGCGACGTCGGTCGTGGCGCGCCTGTGGGAGTACGTGCGCTGGGACCGCGAGCAACGAGTGCGGGCGGCGCGGGCGCGCGGCGACTACGAGCGGCTGCTCCAGGGCGGCCAAGCCCTCGCTTGCCGCAACCTGACAGCGACGGGCTGCCAGGTCCAAGAGGGAGACGGGTCCTGGGGCCAGCGGCGCTGGAGCGGCTTGGACGCCTCCGGGCGGCGGCGGCTGGTGGAGGTGGACGGGTCGGGCCAGGCCATCGGGCCGGTGATGCTGTGGCTGGCCGAGGGAGGCGAGCCAGCGGCGCTCAAGTCGTGGCAGACGATGTTCCGCCGGGCGAGCGAACGTTGCGCGGCGGCAGGGGTCAGCCTGGAGGTGTCTCCGCACGTGCTCCGTCATTCCTACGCGACCAGGGTCTTGTCGGCCCTAATTGCGGCGCAGCTGGACACAGGTAACGTCGCCGAAGCGTTCGGCGGCATCCCCGAGACCAGGTACCGCAAGGTCTTCGGTGACCCGTTGCGCACGTTGCAGAGATGGCTCGGGCACCAGTCCATAACCAGCACCTTCATTTATTTGGACAACATCGCCGAGCTCCGGGACTTCCATGCCCGCAGCGTGCAAGAGGTCTTCGATGCCTTCGTAGGCGACCTGGCCGCCCGTCAGCCCGCCCCGGAGGGGAGGAAGCGCTGATGGGCCGGCGTCCCGGGCAGAAACTTACGTTTGCCCCGGGCCACAGCGCGGCCGCCGAGCTGGGGCCGGTGTGGGTCGACCAGGACCTCCCGATGGTCCTGGCGTGCCAGTTCCCCCACGAACGCAAGGTGAGCCGCTTCGAGCTGGGCTCGGTGCCCGGTGAGCGCCTCAAACGCCAGTTGGTGCAGTGCCTGTTCACGATGTCCGAGCCTGACCGCGGTGTGGGCTCCTCATCGAGCGCGCAGCACTTCGTGGTGGCGATGCGCGCCTTCCTGCGGTTCCTTGCAGGCAAAGGGGTTGGCGCCCGCGGGCTCGACGACCTCGGGGCTGACGTAGTCGACCGGTTCCAAGACGCGATGGTCGAGCGCTACGGCAGCGAAAGTAGCCAGCCGTGCTCATTGGTCAGCGCGCTCTGCGCGCTGCTGCGCGAAGCCGTCGAAGAGCACGGCGCGACCCTCAGCCCAGCACTGCAGCGCAGGTTGGCCTTTGGTGCGACGTGCGCCAAGCCAGCGACCGTGCCCCGCGATGCCTACACGCTTGGCGAAGCGCGGGCGATCGCCCACGCCGCTAGGCGCGACGTCGGCCGGGTCATGCGGCGTTTGCTCGGCGAGGGACCGGCGTTGCTGGCGACAGGAGGCCACCCAGACCACAGCGCTGGTGGCTGGCACAGCATGGCAAATGTCGCCTGGTACTTGGACAACCACGGGGACCGCACGGTCGCGCAGCTGCGCGAGGAATCGAGGGGCGCGTTCGTGCCCAGCTATATGAACAGGCTGTCGACGGCCCGGCGGCTGTTGTGGCCAACTCCTCGTGACCTGGTCGGGTTTTGGGCCCTGCTGCTGCTCCAAAGCGAGCTCACGCCGGCGTCGGCCGCGCTCCTTACTATTGATTGCCTCGCCAACCCCTCTGCGGGCAAAGTCACGATCCGCCACCACAAGTACCGGGCGGGCCGCTCCCGCTCCGAGCGCGTCGCCCGGGTGCCCGACGGGCAGGGCACTTCCCCAGGTGGGCTGGTCCGCAACCTGGTGCGGGCCGGCGAGCGGGCGCGCCGCTGGGCGGGCTCCGATGCGTTGTGGGTGGCGGTCACAGAGAGGAGCGGGTTCACGACGGGCGCCACCGAGCACTTCCGCGTCCGGAACGCCGAGGGCAGGAGCTCGCCGCTCCAGCAGTTCGCCCTCGATTACGACCTCGTCTGGGAGTCACCAGCGCCGGGTACCGAGGAGCGGCTGGCGTTGCACGGGAGCCGGCTCCGTAAGACCTACGTGGCAGCTGCCTACCGGGCAGTTGGAGGCGACATCGCGGCGACAGCGCACGCCGCCGGGAACACTCCTCCGGTCGCGATGCGCCATTACGGCGACATCGCCTCGCTCGGGCCGCTGCACGCCTGGACCGTGAGCGACGCGCTCTACGAACGGGTCGAAGCCGCCCGGGCCGGTGCCCGCTCGGGAGGGGCGCCCGTGGTGGTCGGCACCCGAGCTTCGTCGGCACCGGAGGCTGGGAAGCCGAGCGCCGGCCCGGGGCTCCTCGAGGTGCAACTGGCAGGCTGCCGTGGTTTTTTCGACAGCCCCTTCGGCACTGCTGGCGAGGGTTGCCCTGTCAGCTTCACCGGCTGCTTGCAGTGCCGCAACGCTGTTATCAGCGCCGGGAAGCTCCCAGCGGTCGTCACCTACCTCCACCACATCTTGGGCCAGCGGTTCTTGATGGGCGAAGAAGAGTGGTGCGAGGCCTGGGGGGCTGACTTCGTCCGCATCGTCGACGACGTGCTCCCGCGCTTCGACGAAGCCACCCTCGCGGCAGCCCAGGAGCAAGCCCGGAGCGCCGACGGCGCCGGCTTCTACCTGCCGACCGTGGCAACCGCCCGGAGGTACCGCCATGGCTGAGGGCCGCCCGGCCGCCAGCCAGCGGGCGGAAAAGAGGAGGCTCGGCTCGGCGTGTTGGGCTGACTGGGAGCCGGTCTGCCCACTGCCCGGCTGGGAGGCACTGGGGCTGCCACGTTTTGGCGATGACCGTTGGGACTTCCGCGCCCACCCTCACGCCATCGACAAGGCCTGCGAGCAGGACTGGATCTACGACTGGAGGCGGGCCCCCAACCCGGCTCACGAACTGGCGATGCGGGAGTTCGCCATGGGCCGCATGAACCGACCCCTACGCCTGCCCTGTGCGGGCCGGTTCACCTGGCCGCCCTCCACTACGCTGCTCCATCTGCGGTCCTTGGAGCCGTTCCTCGCCTGGCTGGGCACCAACCTGGCGGGCAAGCCGCTCGAGGCAATCGACCAGGGCGACCTCAACGTGTACGCCAAGGAGGTGCTCGCTGGCCGGGGTGGCCGGAGCTACAAGTACAACCGGCTCCGTGCCGTACAAGTTTTTTTCGCTTACTTCACCGTTGCTGCCAGCTCCGAGCACGCAGGTGACCGCCTCGAGCTTTGCCTGGTGACCGACCTGGTCCCCTGGGCCGGCAAGGCGGTGACAAGCGTGATCGGTCGCAACCGGCGGGACCAGAACCGCACGCCCCGTGTACCGCCGGCGGTCATGGACCCGTTGCTCCGCTGGGCGTTGTTCTACGTGGAGGTAGCCGCCGCTGACATCCTCGCCGCCCATCGCGAGCTTCAGTCCTACCCCTGCGACGCCGCTTACGGCTATGGGACAGACGACTATGCCGACCGCCTCGACCGCTTCCTCGCTGGCCACAGGGTGCCCATGCTCGCCGGAGGCAAGCTGGCGCTCACTCACCTCGCTATGGCCGCCCGGCTGCCGCGACGCTGGCTCCAGGGCCGCCATGCCCGTTGCCAGATCGGAGCGGCCGGACGTGAGCACGGCACCGAGATAGTCGATTGGGCCTGCTCGGGCGAGGAGATCTGTCGGTCGGTCGAACAGTTCGTCGCCGTACGTCGCCGCTCTGGCCGGGGCATCCCCGTCTACGACCTACCCGAGGGCGGGAGGGCCGGTCGCAAGGACATCGGCGATGTCAACGTCGCTTTGTGCCTCGCGATGTGCGGGTACTACATGCCAGCCGCCCGCCACTGGCGGGAGGCGGCCTCTGTCCTGGAGGCTGCCCGAGCCGAACTGGGCGGCGAGCCGGGCGGGATGGGCACAGCAGTCTCTGCCGGCCCTGAGACCGGCCAGCCCTGGCGGGGCCGGTTCTCTCCGGCTTCGCTCGCCTTCGAGTCCAGGATGCTGCAGACAGCTAGTTTCCTCGTAACTACCTACCTTTCGGGCATGCGGGGTGACGAGGTGCTCGCGCTCCGGGCTGGCTGCTGCCGCCAGGACACCACCGCCGACGGCCTCATCTACGTGTACCGCCTCCAGAGCACGCTCAGCAAAGGCCAGCCAAAACCGACTACCGCGAGCTGGGTGGTCACCGAGCATGTGCACCGTGCCGTCGGGGTCCTCGAGCAGTTGCCTCGGCTGCCGAACCGCAGCGATGCCCGGGCCAGCGAGGGGGGCCTCACCGTTCGCGCCCGCCGCCGGGCCGACCGTCTCTTCCAGTTCGGCAACGACCTGCACGGTGCGATCAGCTCGTTCGTCGCCCACGTGAACGAGCTAGTGGGCCACGACCTCCTTGATGGCCGTGGCGTCAACGCCCGGTCCCTGCGGCGGACCTTGGCCTGGTACATCGCCCACCGTCCCTTTGGCACGACTGCATTGGCCATCCAGTACAAGCACGTTCATGCCACGATAAGCGAGGGCTACGTCGGCTTTGCCGACAACGAGTTCAAAGAGCTCCTCGTCACCGAAGCTGTCGAAGCCGAGCTCGAAGCACTGGCCGAGCGGCTACTTGCCCGCCAGGGTGGGGCTGGGATCGTCCGGGCCGCCGAGCCGAGCCGCACCTCCAGGCGTCTCGACGAGATCGCCCGCGACACCGCCCGGTTCCCCGGCCTTGTCGACCCCGACGGCCACTACGAACACCGCCTGCTGCGTGACGAGCACCTCACTTATCACCTAGGCGGCTGCGCCAACTGCGCCTTCGACCCTGCCTCCAGCCTGTGCAACCCGGGCGGCACCCACCCCGTCATGGCCCACTGCCGCTGGTGGGAGTGCAGCTGTGCCGAGCACCTGCCCGAGCACCTGGCAGCTGTCGAGGACGCGATCGCCGAAGCCCGCCGCCATCTCCGGCTCCAGAGGCTCCCAGCCCCCCAACGCGAGGTCCTCCGCCACCAGCTCGAGGCCATGGAGGCCAAGCGTCACGCCATCATCGAGGCGAACCATGGCCCGTGACGAGAGAGCTGACCGCATTGCGGTCCGCCGTGCTGCCGAGCGTTGCCTCGCCGACGACGCCAGCCGGAACGTCGCCGCATTGGCCAAGGCGTCGGGCATCCCCCGCGCCACGCTCTACCGCCGCTACAGCGACCTCGTCGAGGCCTTCGCACGGCAGTGCGCGCAAGCCGACGTAGGCCAGAGCACCGTCGCACTCCTCCGCTCCGAGCTGGCCGAGCTCCGTGAGCACGACCGGCTCCGCCTCGACCGCATCGAGGCGCTCGAGGCCGAGAACCATGCGCTGCTGAACGCGGCCCGGCTGCTGGAGGCCGAGAACGCCGAGCTGCGGGCCGCCCACGACGAACACCGCGCTGCCCGGATCGTCCCCTTCGACCGGCCCACGCCCAGGACGGACGTCGGCGCCCTGTCGTGGGGACAGCTCCGCGCCGAGCACCTTGCCCTCATCCAAGAGCACGCCGAGACGAAGGCCGAGCTGTACCGCGCTCGAAAAGCGCTCACTCGCCTCAAAGCCAAACGGCAAGCGGAGCAGCGACCGTGACAAGCATCTCGGCCACACGGCAAGCGGAGCAGCGACCGTGACAAGCATCTCGGCCACACGGCAAGACGGTCATCAGGGCACCCACGAGAGGTACCACCGACAGTGAGCGCCCAGCAGTCTGGAAATGAGACATTATCAAACTGGAGGGATAAGCCTCTCGACCACCCAGCTCTACCTGAACGCCGAGGTCCGTGACGTCGTCGAGACGATGCTCGCCTTCTACGCGGCACGCACGGAGCACCCCGCCGCTCCCGCCGAGGGCTACCGGCCCGAGAGCCTCGAGGTGCTCTTCCCGAAGGACGCGAAGTGACGACTGCGGGCACCACTGACGACACCGTCCTACCGGTGGCACCGGCTATCAGGTCCGAGCTGGTCGCCCGCTTCCCGCCGCGCCCATTGGCAAGCTCGTGGTCACGTACGGAGGCCTCGCGCACGTCGATGGTGACGCGTCTCCTCTCGCCCCCCTTCGCACTGGAGAACCGGTTGGGCCAGCAGGGACGGCGCCTCGGCGTCCTGGCCGTCGTGAACTGGCTCCAGGCCCGGCCTGGTCGTACCTGGCAGGAGCGGTGGCTGGCGAGTGGCGCCGAGGCCGCGCCGGACTGGCGCGAGCTCGTCCAGGCCCGGTACGGCCGCGCCGGGCCGAGCACGAGCCAGTCGCTCGGCCACCTCGCCCCCGGCCTGCTCGTGTTGACCTGCGCGGAGGTTATCCGGCCGAGCCTTGCCTTCCTGCTCGCCTCGACGGGGATGCTCCGGGGCCTCGCCCTCGAAATGGCCCGCACCCGTGACCCGGACGTTTTCGCTGCCCTTGCCCGTCCCCTGAACCGTGCGGCCGTGGGGCTCCAGACCGGGCAGCAGGCGCTGACGCGTGTGGCTTGCATCCTTGCAACGAAAGGCGGCCTCGTCGCCGACGTGACCGTGGGGGTGACCGAGGAGGACCTCGCAGCGGCCAAGGCCGTCCGGCGCGCGGGCACCCCCGTGCTCCTCGTCGCCAACAAGGTGGACGACGGGTCGCGCGAGCCGCTGGCGTGGGAGCTGCTCTCGCTCT
>DAHWQF010000146.1 GCA_027334785.1 Acidimicrobiaceae bacterium | reverse complement strand
TGTTGGCCTGTGAAGTGAAGGCGTAGAGGATCTCGCTGAAAGCGTGCGGGCCGGCGTTCGAGGGGCCCACCCTGCCGGCGTGCACCGACACGGCTATGCCGGTCAGGATGAGCACGGTGAGGGGCATAACGAGGACCCCGAAGGAGGCGAGCTTCACCTCTTTCGCCTGGATCTTCTTGCCGAGGTACTCGGGTGTCCGCCCGATCATCAGGCCCCCGATGAACACCGCCACTATGGCAAAGAGCAATATCGTGTAAAGCCCGCTGCCGACCCCGCCCGGGGTCACCTCACCGAGCATCATGCCCGTCAGGAGGCCGAAGCCGCCCATCGGCGTGAAGGAGTCGTTGGCGCCCGAGACGCTGCCGGTCGAGGTCTGGGTCGAGGCTATGTCGTAGAGGGTGGTCTGCATCGGCCCGAAGCGGACCTCTTTGCCCACCATGTTGCCCTGGGGCTGGGAGACGACATGGGCCGCCGCCACGGCCGGGTTGGGCTGGTGCTCTGCGTAGGAGCTGAAGCCCACCCAGGTCCCGAACAATATGGCCATCGCAGCCAGGAGCGCCACTCCTTGGCGGCGGTTGCCCACCATCTTGCCGAAGGTGTAGGTGAGCGCGACCGGGATCGACAGGATCAGCGCCAAAGATAAGAAATTGGTCAATGCCGAGGGATCTTCGAAGGGGTCGGACCCGTTGGCATTAAAAAAACCACCGCCGTTGGTGCCGAGCTGCTTTATCGGCTCCATGAAGCCCACCGGGCCCCGGGCTACCACCTGGGTCGTGCCGTTCAAGAAGTCGTGGACCGTGACCGGGCCGGCCAGGGTCTGCACGGCGCCCTCGCCGACGAACACGAGCCCGGCGACAAAAGCTATCGGCAGCAGCACATAAAAAGTGCAGCGGACTATGTCCACCCAGAAGTTGCCGATCGTGGGCGAGTTGCGCCGGGCGAAGCCCCGTACCAAGGCCACGGCAACAGCAATGCCGACGGCGGCGCTCACGAACTGCTGCACGGTGAGCGCAGCCATTTGGCTGAAGTAGCTCATCGTCGTCTCGCCGGCGTAATTTTGCCAGTTGGTGTTGGTGGTGAAAGACACCGCGGTGTTCCAGGCGAGTGCCGGGGGGACGGCGCCGAGGTGCTGAGGGTTCAGGGGGAGGCTCCCCTGCAGCCGCTGGATGGCGTACGTGAAAAGGAGCGCCATCCCCGAAAATACGATCAGGGCACCCGCATAGCGCTGCCAGGGCTGCTCGATGCCGGGGTCGACACCGATCAGGCGGTAGACGGGCCGCTCCAGCCAATCCAGGTAGCGCACTCGCCCGGCAAACACCGCCTCCATGTAGGAGCCGAGGAAGCGCCAGGCGATCCCCAGCACCACCACAAGGGCGACGATCACCCAGAAATAGCTCATGGGACCACCTACTGGCTCAGAACCACTCGGGTTTGAACAGCGCCACGCCCAAGTAGGCGAAGACCAACACCGACACCCCGAGCAATATGGCGTCTGTCACGCTCATACGCGTTCCAGGCCTTTTATGAGCAGGAGCATGGCCACCACGAACACCACCGTGCCCAGTACAGAGAGCAAATCAGCCACGTGGCCCAGGCTCGCAGCTCCGGCGCGAACAGGACGTGAACCTGGCCGGCCCAACCGTTAATAAAACGTGGACCGGCCCGTGGCGAGGGGCTCAGCTGGCCGACAGGCAGTAACCGATGCCCGGGGCCGTCCGCAGAGAGACCCCTCCTTTCCCGCCGAGCTTCTTGCGCAGCCGGTACACGTAGACGCGCAGGTACTCGGCTTCCGCGCCGTAGGCACCCCCCCAGATCTGCTGGAGGACCATCTGGTGCGTGCAGGTCTTGCCGGCATGGCGGGCCAAGAAAGCGAGGAGCTCGAACTCCTTGGCCGTGAGCTCCAAGGGCTCGCCGGCCACGGTGGCCTGGTAGTGGGCGAGGTCCAAGTCGAGGGGCCCGACTGAGACGTGGTCGCCCCCGGGCGGCGGGTAACCGGCGTAGCGCAGGGCCGTGCGGATGCGCGCCTCCAACTCGGCCATGCCGAAGGGCTTGGTCACGTAGTCGTTGGCCCCCCCATCGAGGGCGGCGACCTTGCGGTCCTCGAGGGACGTCGCCGAGAGCACGATGAGGGGCACTTCGCTCCAGCCCCGGACGCGCCGGACGACCTCGAGGCCGTCCATGTCGGGCAGGCCGAGGTCGAGCACCACGACATCGGGGGAGCGCAGGGCTATCGAGGAGAGCCCTTCCTCGCCGGTAGCGGCCAGGGACACCGCGTGGCCGCGCGCCGAGAGCGCCACCTTGAGGGCTCTCTGTAGCGCCCTGTCGTCGTCGATCACGAGGACCCGGGCCATTGCCGTCACGACCCCGGGACGCACGGCAGGGTCAAGACGAACTGTGCGCCCCCTCCCTCAGCCTGGCCGAGCCAGATCCGCTCACCGTGGGCCTCCAGGAACGCCTGGGCGATGGCGAGCCCGAGCCCGCCCCGCCCGCCGGCCTCGCCCCGCTCGAACATCTCGAAGATGTGAGTGCGCTCCTCCTCGGGCACGCCAGGGCCTTGGTCCGTGACCGAGAGCTCGACCTTGTGACCGGGGCGTGAGCGTGCCTCCACTTTGACCGGTTGGCCCGGTGGCGAGTAGCGGAACGCATTGTCGAGCAGGTTGGCCAGGGCCTGGCGGACGAGCAGGGGGTCGACGTCCACCAGTGGTAGTTCCGCCGGCACCTGCCAGGAGACCTCCCTGCTCTCGCTCGAGCGCCCGAGCACGGCCAGAGCCTCCTCGACCAGGTCGAGCACGGCGCACGGCTGTGGGCGCAGCTGGAGGGTGCCGGACTGGATCCGTGTCGTGTCCAAGAGGTTGCAGACCAGCCGGTCCAGGCGGTCGGCTTGGGTGTCGACCAGTTCGGCCAGTTCCTTCACCTCGCCCGGGCCGAGCGACGAGCCGCTCTCGAGCAGCGTGGAGGCCGAGAGTTTTATGGTGACCAAAGGGGTGCGCAGGTCGTGGGAGACGGCGCCGACCAGAGATCTTCGCACGCGGTCCACCTCGCCGAGCAGGCGGGCGCGCAGCGCCTCTTCACGCAACGTGGCTCTCTCAAGGGCTAGGGCAAGGTGGTTGGCGAAGGCGCGCAGCAGCTCCTGGTCCTCCCGGCCGGCTCGGGCGCCGCGCACGGCCAGGAGGCCGACCGCCCTACCGGTCGCCGCCAGAGCCACGACCTGATAGCCGGGGTGGGACGCCTTGGGCAGGCCGGGGCGCGGCGGCCGGGAGGGCGCGAGGGAGACCGGCGGCGCCCCGCCGGCTGCGAGGTGGTCCACCTCCTCGGAGGCCAGGGGCTCGCCGGCCGAGGCAACCAGCTGCAGCCGTCCGTCCACCGGGAGGAGGAGAGACACTCCTTCCAGGCCGAACTCCGAGCGCACCGACTTGACGATCGTCTCAAGGAGCAGAGGACCGGGCAGGTCTCTCACGAGAAGCTCGGAGACGTCGAAGAGCCGGCGTACCTCCGACGCCCGCCGCTGCGACTCGGAGCGTGCCGAGTTGGCCGCCGCGACCACCCTGGCCACTATCACCGCCACTGCCGCGTACACAGCCACGGCGACCCAGTCCGACCCCCGGGCAACGTCAAAGGTGTAGTAGGGCCGCAAGAAGAAGAAGTCGTAAGCGAGGAAGCACAGGGTGGCGCCCGCCAGGCCCGCCCCGAAACCCCCGATGCTCACGCCCCCCACCACAGGGATGACCAGCACCAGGGCTGTCGTGGCAGCATCGAGGTGGGAGCGCAGGGGCAGCAGGACCGCACCAAGGACAGCCGTCATGATGAGCGCGGTCAGCACCCCCAACAGCGCCCTCCGCCGGGACAGGCTCAGCCTCATTGGCCCTGTCGTGCGCGTCCCCCTAAGCCCCGGCGAGCCCCTCGCGAGGCAACGTCTGGCCACGCCCGTTGCCAGAGGGGGCGGCCTGGGCGGATGCCGCCCGGAGCCCCCCCGGCGCGCCGGGGGCCACGAGGAGCGACCGCACCGTGTCCTCGGACTCTGGGGAGGCGAGCACCAGCACCTCGTCGCCCGGCTCCAGGACGGTGTCCCCCCGCGGGACGACCACATGCGCACGGCGGACCACGGCCACCACGCTCGCGTCGCGGGGCAAGCCGAGCTGGGCCAGTTCGACGCCCGCGGCCGGCGAGGCCGGCGCCAGGGTCACCTCGACCAGGTGCGCGCCCGAGGATTCGAGCTGCATCAGACGGACGAGCGAGCCCACCGAGACCGCCTCCTCGGTGAGGGCCGCCAAGAGGTGCGGGGTCGAGACCGCCACATCGACGCCCCAGGTCTGGTTGAAGAGCCAGTGGTTCTTCGGGTGGTTGACCCGGGCAATGACCCGGGGCACGGCGAACTCCTGCTTGGCAAGGAGCGAGACCACTAGGTTGTCCTCGTCGTCACCGGTAGTCGCCACCACGACATCGGCCGTGGACAGCCCGGCCAGGTCGAGCGCCGAGACCTCGCAGGCGTCCCTCACCATCCAGTTGAAGCCGAGGTGGGCGCCGCGGGCGGCAACGTCGGGGTCGATCTCGATCACGAGCACGTCGTGACCAGCGTCTTTCAGGTCGAGGGCCAGGTACGTACCGACGTTGCCGCCCCCGGCGATCACCACCTTCACGGGCGCGGCCCTTCGGCGAGACGCGCCTCGACGGTCCCGAGCGCCCCGACGTCCACGGAGATGTACAGCACATCACCATCCTGGCCGAGCGCCCCTGGCTTTGGGATACACGCCTTGCCGGCGCGCGAGAGGGCCACCACCTTGGCCACGCCAGGAGCCTCGAGCTCGTCCAGCCGGTAGCCGACCCAGTTCGCGGGCAGCGAACGCTCTATCATCACCACCTCGCCGTGGGGGGCGGACCACTCGGTCACGGTCCGCTCCGGCACCAACCGCTCCAACACCTGTTCGACGGTCCAAGCGACGGTGGCCACCGTGGGGATGCCGAGGCGCCGGTAGATAGCGGCGCGGCGAGGGTCGTAGATGCGCGCCACGACGTTGGGCACCTGGTAGGTCTCCTTGGCTATGCGCGCCGTCAGGATGTTGGAGTTGTCGCCGTTGGTGACGGCAGCCAGGGCGTGCGCACCGGCGATGCCGGCCTCCTCGAGAGCGTCGCGGTCGAACCCGAAGCCCACCACGGACTTGCCACCCCAGTCCATGGCCAGGCGCTGAAGAGCACGGTTCGACTTGTCGATCACTGAGACCTCGTCGCCCTCACGCGACAAGGTGACGGCCAACTGGGAGCCCACCCTGCCACACCCGACCACTACGACACGCACAGACACTCATGCAACACGCTCGGGCCTCCTGGCACAACTCGATCGGCGACGCTAGCTTTGGCCGGAGCCGGACCGTGCCCCGCGCCGGGCCCGGCGACGAAGCTGACAGAATGGCCGACCACCAGTGAGCACCTTTCCCAGCCTCGTCCAGCCTCCCACGGCGCCCACCCCCTCACTCCCCTACCTACCCGAGCCGTTCCTCTACCGGGTGAAAAACGTGCTGCTCGGCCGGCCCCTGGTCACCGAAGAACTGACCACCGAACGGCTCGGGACGCTCATGGCGTTGGGCGTCCTGTCGCCCGACGCCATCTCTTCTTCGGCCTACGGCACCGAAGAGATGCTGGTCGAACTCGTGCGGCCGGTCGGCCTGGCCGCCTTCACCCTCGTGCTGCCCGTCACCTTCGCGCTGCTGTTGGTGCTCTTTTTCGTCACGATGTCCTACCGCGAGGTCGTGATGGTCTACACGAGGGCCGGCGGTTCCTACGTAGTGACGAGGGACAACTTCGGCCCCACGGTGGCCCAGGTGGCGGCGGTGGCGCTCCTCATCGATTACACCGTCACGGTGGCCGTGCAGGTTGCGGCGGGTACCGACGCCCTCGCCTCGGCCTTCCCGACGCTCATCGCCTACAAGACCGAGATCAGCGTGGCGGTCGTGGCCCTGCTCGCGTACGGAAACCTGAGAGGCATCCGAGAGGCGGGCCGGATCTTCGCCTTCCCGACCTACTTTTTCATCGTCGCCATGGGAAGCGTGATCATAACCGGCATAGTGCGCTCACTTATCGGCGGCCTCCCGGTCTACTCGGTGCACCGGGCCGGGATGTACCCCTTCGGCCACCCGGGCAACGGGCTGCTCTTGGGCGCGTCTTTGTTCATAGTCCTGCGCTCTTTCGCCAACGGAGGCTCGTCTCTCACCGGCGTCGAGGCGATCTCCAACGGGGTGAGCGCCCTACGGCCACCCGAGGGCCTGCGGGCCAGGAAGGTCTACGTGCTCATGAGCGTGGCCCTCGGCTCGCTCGTGCTCGGCGTCTCGTTCCTCGCCCGCTGGACGCACGCAGCACCGTTCATAGCCGGCGCCCCGACCGTCATATCCCAGGAGGCCCACGCCGTTTTCGGCTCGGGCCCGTCTGGCCACGCGCTGTTTTATATGGTGCAGCTGGCCACTCTGCTCATCTTGTACACGGGTGGCAACACGAGCTTCAACGGCTTCCCGTTCCTGGCCAGCTTCGTGGCGGGCGACCGGTTCCTGCCGAGGAGGCTCACCCAGCGGGGCCACCGGCTCACCTTCTCCAACGGGATCATCGTGCTCGCGGTGGTCGCCATCGCTTTGCTCGTGGTCACCAAGTCCAACGTGACCTCGCTGGTCGCGGTTTACGCGATCGGCGTCTTCACCGGTTTCACGATGGCAGGCGCCGGCCTGTCCAAGCACCACCTGGCACACCGGGAGCCGCGCTGGCGCCACAAGTTGGCCATAAACGCGAGCGCGTCGGCGCTGTCGTTCGTGGTCGTGCTGGTGCTCGCCGTCGCCAAGTTCACCCAAGGAGCGTGGACAGTTGTGGTCCTTTTCCCCCTGCTGACGATGGGACTGGTCCGGCTCAACCGCCGGTACCGGGCCGAGGCACAGGTACTGGAGGAGGGGGCGATGAGCGCTTCGGAGATGCCGGTCTTGCGCCGCCACGTCGTGTTGGTGTTCGTGGACCGCTTGGACCTCGCCACCGCCCGCGCCATCCAGTACGCTCGCACCCTCAACGCCGATGAAGTGAGGGCGGTCCATTTCCTCTTGGACAACCAGGCCGCCCAGCACCTCCGCGAGGCCTGGGAGCGCCTAATGATCCGTCGCCTGCCCCTGGAGATCCGCGAGTGCCGGGACCGCCGGCTCACCCGGGCAGCGCTCGAGCTCGTGAGCTCTACGCTCGCCGACGGGGAGACAGAAGTGACCGTGCTCTTGCCCAGGCGCCTCTACTCCTGGGGCTGGAGCCACCTGCTCCACGACCGCACCGCCGACCGGCTGGCCGCCGCCGTAGGCCGCCTGCCACACGCCACGGCGACCGTCGTGCCCTACCAGCTGGGCAAGTTGCGGCCGAGCGGCAAGGCCCCCGGGGCCGAGGGCCAGCGGCGCACTGACAAGGCGGCTCACAGGCGGGCCAGGGAAGAACCAGACGAGCTCGCGGTCGCGGCCGAGGGGTGCGTCCCCATCGGGGAGGTCCGGTGGCGCCAGCGTGCGCGTGTCGCCGGCCGGGTAACCTCCGTGCAGGTCCAACCGTGGCAGGGCGCGCAAGTGCTCTCGTGCACGCTTTCGGACAACACCGGGTCGGTCCTCCTGGTCTTCACCAGGCGCAGTGTCCCTGGCGTCGAGACCGGGGTGGCACTCATGGCCGAGGGCACTGTCGGAGAGTACGAGGGCCGTCTCGCCATTCTCAACCCTCTCCACGAGGTGCTCAGGCGGGCGCCG
>DAHWQF010000145.1 GCA_027334785.1 Acidimicrobiaceae bacterium | reverse complement strand
TCCTATGACAACGCGCTCGCCGAAACGGTCAACGGCTTGTACAAAGCCGAGCTCGTGCACAACTTCGGCCCCTGGCGCGATGCCGCCCACCTGGAGCGTGGAACGGCGGCCTGGGCGTCGTGGTGGGACAACAAGCGCCTCCACTCCTACTGCGGGTGGGTGCCCCCGGCCGAGGCCGAGGCTGCCTTCTGGGCGGTACAGGCCAAAGCGACGGAGGAAGCAGCGTGAGGGCCCCGTCCAGTAACGGCTCCGTAACGGATGGCTGCCTCACCTGCGGGGGTACGCTACCGCCCGGCCGGCCGAGGACCACCTGCTCGGACGGCTGCCGCCAGGCGCTGTGGCGCCGGCGCCACCAGCCGCCCCCGCCACGGCCCGAGCCACCCCCGCCGGGTCGTTCGAAAAAGGACGGCACGGTCTACGAATGCCCTGTTTGCTCCGAGCGCCAGGTCGGAGAACAGCGTTGCGAGTGCGGCAGTTTCATGCGAAGGCTCGGCCCTGGTGGCTACTCGCCCTGCTGTGGCGAGGTCCTGACGGTAGAAGAGCTCCTCGAGGGCTGACCCTCCCCGCACCCAAACGAAAAACGCACGGGCGCGCGGTACCCAAACGCGTGTTCACCACCAGAAAAGATGGGAAAGTTGGTCGCGCGCGCCTACGCGCTTCTGCTATAAAGGAGCAGCTAGGTAAGTTCCCAAGCGCGGGGGCCTCCACCAAACCCAGGGCACTCCACTATACGCGCGACAACTCCAAGCCCTCGGCCACACCGTCACGCTCGAAGCAGCCTGACCCCCAACACCATCGGGGCTCACGCCCCGAGCGGGGCTCCGCCCCGCAACCCGCCTGGTGCGGCCAAAGCTCCGCGCTCGCTTCACCGTTCTTATCTTCCTATTTTCCGGTCAGGGCACAGAGGAGCCCTGACGCCCGACGGCCATGAGTCAAAGTTGGACTTCTCCACATCGCCGTGGTCGTGGTCGTGGTCATCATGGCGATGAGGATCTGCGCCCTCGTGAACGACGGCGTCGTCGCGGCCGCTCATGCGCTCGCCTTGTCGTCCGGGCCGCCGTGCTCGAGGTCATTGCCTCCCGCGACATGCTGGGCGTGGGAGCGCCTCGGCGACCAGTCCGCGGACGTGCACGTGGTCACAGGAGTAGAAGATGAAGTTGCCTTGCCGACGAGTTGTGACCAGGTCGAGCCGGAGGAGCTGGCGGAGGTGTTGGGACACGGAGGAGGGGCTCGCGCCGACATGATCGGCAAGCTCGTTCACGGAGTGCTCGCCGTGGAGCAGCGCCCACAGGATCCGCAGCCGGGACTCGACGGCCAGCGCCTTTAGCAGATCGGTCGCCGAGGCGAACCACTCGTCCGGTGGCGGGTCCTCTATCTGAGCGGTCATGCGGATACTCTGCCGGTATCTGAGCACTGATGCGGATAGTGGAGGGGAAACGGGCGCTGCCGATCTGCGCAGAAGTACGTATTCAGTTTAAACCTAGCCCTGTCACAGGGCATCGAGTTCCTTAGGGGGTCTACTCGACCCAGGGGCGCCCTCAATCGACGACGAAAGTTGCGCACCCAGGGGGTAGATGTAGATGCCCTTCACCGGGAGTGCGTAGGCGCCGCAGCGGTGGAGCTTGCCGCGGCCTTTTGTGCAACCGACCCGGATCCAGCTCGGAGCAAGCCCTGAACGGATTCTGGCGCGTGCTGTGCAGGCGTCATCATCGCCAGGGAGCTGGGTTCGCGACTTCGTGGCAGATTAAGCGGCTAACGACATGGTGGCCATGGCCTTCGGTACTGTGTCACCGACCGCGGCAAGCAACAGAGTATTCCGCGTGCCCGGTGGCGGTGCCGACGACCGCTGTCACGGGCGCACACGGTTCGGATTGTGGCGAAGTTCCTAAGGGGACGAAGCCGATACCGGAATAGAGGTGCCCCACGATGGTTCGCAAATTGGGACCGTAGACCGTGAGTGGTCCCGTCCACGCAGAAGGCACACGTCTACCCGGCGTGGCGTAAAGGTCCGCTTGAGGGACAAAGCCCACGATCCTGCCATGGCTCCAAACGGTGACGTAATCGGGAGTCCGGCGGAAGTCCAGTACCCCACTGGCCGAGACTGGAAGTTGTCCCTCGGTACGGTACGCGGCTGATGCAGCAGCTCCTCCAATTAGCATCGGCACAATTGCCGAGACGGCTGCCCACTGCCAACGCCTGTGCCGGGTCCGCTTGCCAAGTAGAGCCTGTTTCAAATGTAGGCGCGTTCCCACTTTGCGGTCGGTGAGCACGGGTGGAGGATCGGGGATCCTGTCGAAGTCACGGGGACATCTCCTTGGTTGCAACGAGGACATCCATAACAGCCGCATTACCATCCTCTCATTCTAAGGAGGGGGCGCTTGGAGCACGGTTACGGACGTTGAGTTCCCGCTAGAGTCCGTCGCCGGTAGCGTCGAGCCGGCGACTGGCACGAAGCCTTCCCCTGAAACGAGATGACCGACCACTTGCGACAATGACGCGTCATAGACGGGAGGATCCTGGGTGGCGGCACTCAGAGGCGTGCCTTGACGGGGCAGCACGGTGGTGCTCAACACATAACCGACAACCGTCCCGTGACTTATCACCGAGATGTACTTCGGCACAGAGGCCATAGAGATTGCCCCACCTGCAAATGCCGATGGCGGGATGATGCCCATGCTGACGCCTCCTGGGCCCGTCGTCCAGCCGTTGCTCCCCGTGACTGCCGGCACGGCGTTGTAGTTCGCTGCACCGGCCGTGGCATCTCCAGTGACATAGTTGCCTCCATATTTAGTTTCACCGAACGAAATCGCGTCGTATGAGCCGGTACCTGGGTTCCCGCAGAGTTCACCACCGAGCCCAAAAAAGGCCGTCTTGACATCGGCGTATTCTTGGGCGTCGCCACAGACGTTACCATTGAAATATTCAAATATAGTTATGCCCAAATCTCCAGCGGGCACGGGATCGTCGTCAGAACACTCTGCGAGATAACTGCTCTCTGTATAGCCGTCGACCACTGGCCCAGAGCTTGTGGTCGCTTCGTTGCAGTAAGCTATATTATCCAGTACATAGCCGGGAACCCATCCGGAAGTGCTACTGGCAAATGCCGGGATGGCACCGAGACCAGCCATTAACCCCGCAGAAAGAGGCACAGTTGATAGGAGCTTGATCGAGCGACGAAGAAGCGCTTGTTGCACTGTGGTCCTTTCTATGTTGTAGACGCTAAAGTTTCGCTCGTCCGATCGGGCGAGGTGATGCACAGCACGTCGGCGCGGGGGCCGCCACCAACTCGTCGCTAACGCCGTTGGCAGTGTTGCCCGCCGTCCAATTAGGGCAAACGGCGGGCAGCCGAAGCACGACGACTCCGCCACTGAGGTTAAGGCTCAATACACGCCGCAGACTGTGCCCCAGTCCTCAGTCCCACCGTTAAGGTACGTCGAACTCCACTGGTTGGAAGCGCCGACGGTGCCAGACACAGCGTATATGGCGTGGTATGTGCTCCCGGAGTGGGCCGGCATGGTACCGGAACCAGAGGCGACGAGGCTTCCTATGCCACAGGGATTGAGTACGCCTACCGCGCCAAGGTCAACTTTCCCTGAGAGCGTACTGCTCGAAGTGTTCACGTAACTCGCGACACGATCGCTCTCGTTATTGGAATACACTCCCACGCAGGCGTACCCGTCAGTTATGGGAGCGTAGGTGCCGAAGGCTTGTACTGGGCAGGCCAATGTTGTAGCCGGGGAGACTCCTCGCGAGGTGGATCCTGCTACGGCGGAGCACGTTAGCGAGCCACCTACAGTGTCCGTCACGACACCAGCGGGATAAGGATTCGGGCCGCCTGTGGACGTTACCTGTGTGACGGCGTCCGAGTTGACCGTACACATACCTACGGTGGTATCCAGGAGTGCTCCACTGTTTACGATCTGGCTTACGTCGCTTCGTTCTATCGCTGCCCACAAATCCCATGCCGACAGTGGGGACCCTTGACTTGGCGGCAGCGGAACAGAAGCCAGGGTGAGTGGCGTGCCTACGCCCACCGCCACTGTACTTGCGCCCGCACCCGGCCCGGCCATACCAATTACTAAGGAACTGGTGCTGGCGCACACAACAAGCAGTTTGTAATATACGCGGCTTCGGATACGGTCCGAACGACATGGAGAACTGCGTGTTAACATCATTGCGGCTCCTTTGATTCGGAAGTGCCCATTCATTCGTACCGAACTGGACCGTTACATTGTGGTTTAGCCGCAGATACGACAGTGCCGACCTGGGCCAAGGATGATCTGGCGGGTGATCCGGGGTTGCGAAGCGGGTGATTGGGGATGTCGAAGCTACTCCTTTCGATGGGAAGAACGACATGGGAAGTCGGGTTGCTACCAGTTGGTGTCCCACTACGAGATGATAGTCGTTAGGGGGCGCCGTGTCAAGAGGCGTTGGAGCGTCCAGCGGCTACCTGTGAGCGTGCGCGGCGACCGTTACCGGGTGAGCTTGTAGGGGGACCGGCGCAGTCACCTGGCTCGGGACGGCGGAGCCGACGAGTGCCAGGAGGGCAACGCCGGCGACGCTCGCAACGAGCCTCGGGCCGCGTAGGGCTATGCGTGGGTAGTCGCCACCGAGGGCCTCGAGGCGCTTTTGGAGCATGGCCGGGCGGGCCATGGAGCTGAGGGGGGCACGAGCGTCGCCAGCCACCTGGGGGGCAGCGAGGAGCACTCGTAGAGCAGAAAGGAGGGCCGCTTTGCCGTAGCGGGCGGCTGCGGCCTCGTCGGCGCCCAGCTCCTCTTGTAGCTGGGCCGCCTGGGCCAGGTCCCCGAGCACCGGCACGAAGAACACGGCGGAGGCGGCGACAGAAGCGGTGAGCTGGCGGAGGGGGCCAAGACGGCGGGCGTGGGCCGCCTCGTGGCAGAGCGCCGCGGCGACCTCGTCGGGGCCGAGGCGCTGGAGGAGGCCCGTAGAGACGACGACGACGGGGCGGAAGAGGCCGATCGTGAAGCAGCAGGCCTCCTCGGTCCCTAGCACCACAAGGGCGCGCAGGGGGGCGCCCGTGGGCCTCGGTGGCTCGGCGCTCGCGCGAGGGAAGGTCGCCATCAACCGCCGGACCTGCCCCAAGCGCCACAGCTGCCTGGAGAGCTCGACGGCCGCGAGGACCAGGGTCGCCAAACCTGCCCCGCCCATCACAATGGCGGCGCCCAAGGCGTGCCTGCCGACCAAGGGGACCGGCTTCAAGCAGGCCGCCATGGCCGGCACCGCCAGCTCCCAGCCTCTTATGTGGCAGGGGACCTGGGCCCAAAGCGCACGGGAGGCAAGCGCCGACAGGCCGGTCTCGGCGACGAGGGCGAGGAGCACCAACGCCCAGAAGCTACGTCGCACCCTTGCCAGCGTCTTCGCGGTAGCGCCGGAGGAGCTCTTCGAGCAGGTCAAGGGCCGCCTTGTCCGCCCCGGAGGCCTCGACCAGCCCGGCGAACGCCACCTCGGGGCCGTAGCGGCCCAGGAGCTCGCCCATGGCCCGGCGCCCGTGCCAGGCAACGAACTGGTCCTCGGGCACGACCGCCGTGTAGAGGAAGGCGCGGCCTTCGACTTCGTGGGCCGCGTATCCTTTGGCGTCGAGGCGGCGCAGGATGGTGGCCACCGTGCGCTCGGACAGCTTGCGGGCCCGCTTCGCGTTGACGAGGGCGGTCGCGTCCTCGACGGAGAGGCGGGGGTGGCGCCACACGACGGCCATGACCTCAGCCTCCAACGGGCTGAGCAGGTCCGCGGGCCCTGCGGTCTTGGCCTTGCGCTGCACTACTATCTCCCTGTAATCCTTTGATGGAAGGTTATCCCATCAGGAAACTGCGCGTCGCGTTTCGCGTGCCCTGCATGGCGAAGCGCCCTCACGGCAGCTCCGACCACGCCGTGTCGGTCTACGGCCGCCCGATGCTCGCCGAAGTAGCCCGAGCGACAGCGGGGCTTGGCTGTGCCTCAAGGTGCTGTGAACTTCCCGAGGGTGGTCGCCACCTTCGGACGAGGGCAGCTTCCATCGTTGCCCCCAAATGGAGCGGAGCGTTGCCAAGTGCTCACAGGTCGAGCCCGGGTTCCTCCCGTCCCCTTGACGGAGAGCGCCAGAGGGGCCTCTCGAAGAGCGCCCGCCGGCGTTCGCGGAGCAGGTAGGTGCGACACCTCGCCCGGTCGGCGGCCCTGACAGCCTCGGGCGACATCGCCTCGACAGCCCGGGCGCGCTCTGCCCTCGCACGGTTCGGGAAGCCGTTCGGGAAGCCGTTCGCCGCCGCCGGCTCAGTCGACCTTCACACAGAGCCTCACTCCGCCCCAAGAAGGCGGTGGCTCGATGCTTGGTGCATCTGCCCATGACAGCGGCACGGTTGGATGTTCAACCGCCCACAAAGCCAAGCCTGGCGTACCAGGTAAGGCTTACTCCCTCCAACAGCGAGATGTTTGCTGATGGTTTGGGGAACGTAAGAGGCCGAGAGCACGGGTGTACGGCTTCGCTGCTTTCGTCACTTCGCAGCGAGGTCGGAGACGACGGCCTCGGCGGCGCGCCGGCCGGAGACCATGGCCCCTTGCAGTGAGGGTGTGTCGCGGTGGTCGCCGCATATGTAGAGCCCGCCGGCCAGGCGCACGGGCTGGCGGAAGCCTTGGCCAGGCCCCAGTACAGGCACGGCCTCTGGGATGGCGTAAGTGGCAAGGTGTCCCCATGACGACGTGCGGCAGCGGTAGAGGTCGCCGAGCCGGGCACGCACGAGGCGTTCTGTGGAGGTGCCAGTCGCGAGCCCGAGGACCGATGTCGACACGAGTGCGCCGCTTCCAGGCCCTGGCCCGTAGGAAGGGGCGACCTCGGTCAGGACTACGGAGCTGAGCACCGCCAGTTGGTCGCCGTCCAAGACAAGCACGGGCCGCGTGAGAGGCGGCTCCGGGGCGACATGATAGAAGGTCGTGACAGCCCTCATGGGGATTTCGGCGAGACCGGGAACGAGCTGCCTGGCGGCGCTCGGCCCGGTCGCGACCACCACCGCCCTGGCCGGCAAGTGCCGGCCGCCGGCGAGCGTCACCCCGTCGGGTCGCACTCGTGCGACTGCCTCCCCGAGAAGGATGTTTTCGCGGCCGACTATCTCGGCGAGCGTGCTGGGCACCGCGCCCATGCCGTTGGCAGGAAGCGAGGTGCGCCCAAGGACGAGGCAGCGCCACACCATGCGCATATAGCGGCCCGAGCCCTCGAGGTCCTCGTCGAAGAGGACTCCGCTGAGCAATGGCCGGAGGAAGCGCTCGACTATTGGCCCAGAGAGCCCCGCCGAGGCGAGGACCTCCCTTGCGGTGCCCTCTGGCTGGCGTGCCAGCCACCTGGGCGGCGCCAGAGCGCAGGCGCTTGAAAAGGCCCCGAGCAAGGCCTTGTCGACAAGCGAGCCAACAGGCGCGAGCGCGGTGGAGGCGAGCCCTGCGGGCTGGCGGAGGGGGTTGGACACCGTTCGGAGCCGCCCGTCCAGGTAGACGGCGGCCCCCGCCTGGAAGTCGTTCAGCTGGAGGCGGGAAAAATCGAGCACGCGTGCTACTTCGGGGTAGGCCGTATTGAGCACCTGGAAGCCGCGGTCAAGCTGGAAGCCATCCACGATGTCAGTGCGCACGCGGCCACCGACATCATCCGAGGCTTCGACCACGGTCACCTCGGCACCTGAGCGCGCCAGGTGGAGGGCGGCGGTGAGGCCCGCCACGCCGGCACCGACCACGACGATCATCAGGGCAACCTACCGCGGGGTGCTCGCGT
>DAHWQF010000144.1 GCA_027334785.1 Acidimicrobiaceae bacterium | reverse complement strand
CGCTGTCTCTGTAACCACGCATCTCGGCACCGTACTATCCGGAGGGACCACGGAGTTGTGGACGGTCAAGGATTCTCGCGTTGTGCGATCAGGCGCGCTCAGGGATCACCGCAACAGCGCAGAGCGCCGCCCACCATGGCTCATCGGGGCCGGCGAGATAGCTAGGGCACTTCTTGAAGTTGAAGAAAGCGCGCTTTTTGCGCGGTGCCGTCCGCTGTCCAAGTCACTCGCCGAGGTCGGCGACCGTCGTCGATCCTCCAGGACGACGAAACCCTCGCGGCCCTCAGCGAGAGCGAGGAGGACGTGAAAGCCGGTCGTGTGTTCTCCCTCACCGAGGTGCGCGGCGAACTCAGCGGTGAATGAGCTGCGCCTGACCCGACGGGCCGAGAACGACTTCGCCGACGTCAGTCCAGCACTTCGCAGGGCTGTTTTCGAGACCCTCTACTCCCTCGCCTTGGATCCTCAGAACGCCGGCAAGCCACTCGTCGATACGGAACAGAGGCCTTTTGGAAGCCAAACATATGAGGTTGTTCTGCGCTCCATGAGGTGAGCCGTAGACCACTATGACCCTGAGCCTGTTCAAGGCTCTCAAATCAGTACAGCGGGGTCTAGCAGCATCTAGGGAGTGCCCAGGCCACCAGCGAAGCCCACGGGGCGGCGGCCCAGGCGCCAGTCACAGCCAAGACCGCCGTTCCTTGCCGGCGCGTGCCGATGACCTGCACGGCGGCAGGCGCCAGCAGGTCCTCGCACTTGAGCACGCGGTGTGCGAAGCAGGGAACCAGGGTCCCCTTTGAGAAGTTCACATCCCTGTGGGCCCAAGACGCGCGCTGATGGTCAGCCTGTTCGGCGCTGCCATAATGGGCGCTTTGTCAGCAGGTCCGAGTGCGGTTGCCGGCCCGGTGTCACGGCTGGGCTTGGGGGCAGGTGGACTGGCGGGTTATGAGCTGCAGTCGGCGCAGGTCTCTTTCGCCACGCCCGAGACCGGATGGTTGGCCGTGACAGGCACACGACCGGCCGCCAGCTCGGAACTGGTCGCCTGGGTGTTGGGCACCAGGGACGGCGGCGCCAGCTGGCACCCAGAGTGGGCCGGGGAGGGGGTTGGCGTCCAGTTGGACGCAGTGAGCGCCACCAGTGCCGTCCTGAGCGTCCAAGGGAACTTCGACTGCTCCGCCGGGATGGACCCACCAAGTTGCAAGACGACCTTGGTGGCCACGTCGGACGGCGGCCGGTCCTGGGCGCCCCTGGGCGCAGCCAGCCGCGTCATTACCTCGTTCTCCCTGGCCAACCGCTCCACGGGGCTGGCTGCGGTGGTACCCCGCCCCTGTCCCGACAACCTGGCCCTAAGGCCCACCCCCTGCTCGGGTGCCGTGGCCCGGACTACCGACGGTGGTCACAAGTGGTCCACCGTGCTCCGGGTACCAGACCCGGTGATCGCTGTAGATGCAACTGCGCCGACGTGGTGGGCCGTCGAGGACCTGCCTGGGTTCTACCAAGGCAGCCTGGTGGTGTGGACGAGCACTGACAGCGGCCTCAAGTGGTCCCGTCGTGGCCAATTGCCGCATCTGTCCTTGCTGACCGCACGCGCCACTGCGACGTTGGTGGCCAGGGGTGACCAGGTTTGGCTGAGCCTCTTTGACATCGACAGCTGCGCGATGCACGGGTGCTCCACCGTCGAGGCCTGGCACAGCGGAGACGGCGGGCGCAGCTGGTCTGAAGACACCCCCCAAGCGGCGGCACCGCCGGGCGTAGGCCAGTTCTGCGGGGCGGACAACTTGTCGTTGGGCCTTGGCGGCTACCTGAGCCCCTACCTGGCCTTCGACTACGGTGCCGGCTGCACCAATCCCGAGGTCCAGGTGTTCTCCTGGTCACACGGGCAGTGGCGGTTCGTGAGCGCCATCAGTGGCCCCTATGGGTTTGGCCCCATGACATGGCCCACCGAAAGGGAGGGCTTTGTCAGCACCAACCAAGCCGTGGCGCGGACCGACGACGGGGGCAGGCATTGGGTTCAAGTGTGGCCCCCTGAGGCCCCTACCGGCCCCCTCGCGCCCCTCAGCCCCGAACTGCTTATCGGAGCTAAGGACCTTGTGGACCAGGGCGTGGTCCTCGCCAGCCATGACGCTGGGGCGAAGTGGTCGGTACTTGCCACGCTGCCAGGGGACGTCCTTTACCTTGCCTTCCCCAACAAGGCCAGTGGCTACGCCGCCGTTTGCGACGGCGCGAGCGGTTCGGTCTACCTGGAGGTGTCTAAAGACGGAGGCCGGACCTGGCACCAGCGTTCCCGGCTGCCCGTCGAGGCCTTACCGTCCCCCGCAGGAGAGGACCTGAGCGGGCTCTGGTTCGACCGGAGCGGCGACGGCTTGGCTCTCGTGACAAGGGGAGACCCCGCATGCAGCACGGGTGGCGTTGGGCCCGCCGTGCTCTGGGCCACCTCGGACGGGGGGCGCTCCTGGGCAAAGGCCGGCAGAGTGCCCGTCGTCGTGTCATTGTCCACTGCCAGCTTTGCCCCATCGGGCGTTCGCACCAGCAGAGGCCCCAACTGGGTGGGCTGGTCTGAAGGTGGGCAAGCCCACCCCGAGCTGACCTCCAACTCGGGCCGGACCTGGCAGGCCGACCGGCGCGCGCCGTTGCTAAACGGCGTCCAACTGGTGGCGCCGAAGGTGATCGTCGGTTGGTCAACGACCACGAGCGGTGAGGCGGTGCTCTGGTACAGCTCAGATGGAGGCAGCACTTGGGAGCACCGCGCACTGCCAGAGAACGGGTGGCGCTCGCCAGGCCCGGCCGAACTGTCCTTCGTCAATGCCACCGATGGCTGGTGGGTCTTGTCGGGCACCTCGGGGGACATCTGGTCCACGGCTGACGGCGGCCGGCACTGGCGCTTAGCTTAGTTTTCAGCCCATGAAGTCCCGCGAGCAGCCCGAAGCGGTTGCCCTCCTTTCGGGGCCTAATGGTGTCAACGGCACAGTCACGTACCGTGGCCGAGCGGGCGGCAGGTCACGAGACCGGCGAAAACCAAATCGGCATCAGGGCCACGGCCTATCCATACGCTTCTTCGGCCATTCCGACATAATGTCGTCGCTCGTGAGCCGACGGCTGGCGCACGTTATGTGCTGGACCATAAGGTCATCGGGCCTCGCCCCGTGGTTGATAAGAGGCGCGTGCGCCATGTCCTGTAATCAGACGTGCCCGCCGGCGAACCGACTTCCCCAACGAACTTATTGATACGCGACCGACGACGGTGGCAGCCGGCGGCGAGCCGAGCTGCTACCCGCCGCGCCGAACCCGCCTTCTTCATTTCCCGGGTGGTTCACAGAGCCCGCATTCGAGGTCAGCTCGCCAAGCATTTGGGCGATGACCTCTGGCCGCAGGCTCTACGTCACCGGGGCCGCCAGCCAGCATTGGGCCGAGGTGCCTGCCCCGCCAACGTAGGTAAGCGTGACCCCGTCTGGGGCTTCGCCATGACGAGCACCACGTCTGGATGGCTTGCCGCCGCCGCCACACCCTGCGGCAAGGACCCTCAGGGCTTCTGTGCCGTCCCGGTCCTGCTCCGGACGACCGACCAAGGCAAGGACTGGCGCACGGTGCCGAGCAACCCGGGCGCCTCACCGGTCGGCTCCTGAGCAGGAGAAGTCGGGGGGCTCTCAGCCAAGCCGGCGTCGGTAGCGCACCTCGGTTAGGGAGAAGCCACGGCTGTCGTCCTCTTTGGCCGCCCCGTCGGGGGCCCAGCCGGCGGCCTCGTAGAAACGGCGCGCCCGCTCGTTCTTGCCCAGCACCCAGAGCGTCGCCTCCGTGAACCCAGAACCCCGGAGGTTCTCGGAGCCCGCGCCCATGAGCGCCCTGCCGACTCCTTGGCCCCAGAAATGGGGGAGAAGGTAGATAGCCCACACTTCCCCTTGGCCCTTGGCGTCATCGTCTCGCGACGGCCCGACGCTCACGAAGCCGACCACCTCGTCGTCCGCTTCGGCGACGAGCACGGCCTCGCCCACTTGGTGCCCTTCGCTCAGGTGGCGCGCCCAGACTTGGCCCCGTTGGACGGGGTCGAGGCTGTCGAGGTAGCGCTGGGGGACCAGGCCCTTGTACGCCGCCTGCCACGAGCGGACATGGACCAAGCCGATGCCCATAGAGTCGCCCAAACCAGCCGGCCGGATGTTCACGGCTTCGATCGTGCCGTCCGGGCAGCCACCCGGCAACCTGTTTGTGGAAGCCACAGGTCACGGGGGTGCAGAACAACCGCTCACCACGGCGGGTCGCGGCGAAGCGATGGCACTGACGCCCGAAAGGGGGCATAGTGGAGGTGAAAGGGCAGGTTGATGGCTGAGGAGCCGGGGAACGGCAGTCCAAAGCCAGGAGCAGGGCGTCGATGAGAGTGCGAGAGATGCCCATCCGTTAGGCTACGCCAGCGGCATCGCACGTCGTTGATTGAGTAGGGCCAGCTGCCCTATGCACGCAGATGCATGGCGCCGCGAGCAGCGGGTTCATGAGCACCCGAGTCGAGCGCGGACGGCGCATGTTCGCCAAGAAACGGCTGAGGGCGGCGGGCGTAGTAGGGCTCGACGTACTCGGCGAGCACATCTCCAGGTGGCGGCGGCCGAGGATGAGCATCCGGTCGAGGCATTCGCGCCGCAAGGTGTCGACCACAGGCGAAAACACGACCCCTCCGCTGGTGCCACCGGTCGTGGTGCTGGCCGAGCGGTACCTGACGCGCACGATCGCCAGCCTGGACCGTAGGCACTTCGACATCGTCCGGTCGCTCGAGGGCGGTTACTTCGAGGTGCTCCCGCGGGCGGGTTGACGGGGCCGCGGGCACCTCTCGCCGGGACGGGATCTCTCGGGACGTCCGCGGTCACGGTCATGAGCTGAGCAGGGCACCGCCCTGCAGCTGCATAGGGCAAGCCCTGGGCGCAGCGCCTTCGTTGGGTCTGAGGCCCTCGAGGACCACTGCATAGCGAGGCCTTTGTCGCCGAGGAGCTGCTCGTCGGGTTGCGTCCCAGCCATCGTCTCGCCGCCCAGCGAACCGTAAGGCTCTCTGAGCTGTGCCACGACGTCCTCGGCGTGCCGCCCGATGCACTCTCCCCGCGTGGGCCTCAAGCGTGCACAACGCGCTCGACGAGACCGGGCTCGCCCCGCCTATCCGGGAGCTTCCGGGCGCCGATCTTGCCGGGGCCCGCTGGACCGAGTGTGGCGAGATCGATTGGGTGCTGCTCATCTCTTCCGGCGCCTCCGAAAATCGGGGAGTGGTGAGGAAGCGGCACGGCCCGGGGCGCACCGCGAAGCTGAGACCGTCGACGGCGGTGACAGGGCCGTAGCGCTTATGAAGGTCGTAGCGCTTATGAAGGTCGGTGACCTCGATCACGAGGCGTGTCCACAAGGCGAGGCGGAGCTCGCTCCAGCCACGCCGCGATGTCGGCGACGACCGCAGGGTCGACGTGCTGGGCGGGCTCGTACTCGGCCGGCGACGACGGACCGGAACCGGGGAAGAACAGGTGGTTGTCGGCGGGGTAGACGCGTACCATCACGTCTGGGTGGCCGGCGAGGCCTGTCTTCCACCGGGCGAGGTCGTCGTCGACGGTGACCTGGTAGTCCCGTCCGCCCTGGAGGACGAGCATCGGGCACTCGAGCGACGCGGCGACGGCGACCGGGTCGTAGGACCGCAGATCCAGCCAGTAGGGGGCGGGCACGCCGAGAGGCAGCGTCGACGAGGGCGTCGATGGGGAGAGCTCAGTGCTGTCGACCTGTCTCGCCTGCTCGACGAGCGCCACGATTCCGGGCTCCGGCGCGGCGGCCTGCTCGGGGTGAAGCGCAGCGAGGTAGCGGGCTTGGCGGACGACCGCCCACTGCAACGGCTGGGCACCGCCAGCCATGATCACCAGCCCCGCGATCGGTCCGCTGGCTACCGCGACTCTGGGTGCCACGGTCCCTCCGAGGCTATGGCCGAGGAGGAAGACCCGCGTCGGGTCGACGTCGAGATGGTGCCGGAGCAGTTCGACGGCGGCGGTGGCGTGGGGCAGGTACTCATCGGCGAGGGTGAAGCCCGGGGCCTGCTTGACCTCGCCGGGGTGGGCGAAGGTCACCTTGTCGAAGCGGAGCACCCCGACCCCACAGGTGGCAAGGCCCCAGGCGAGGTCCCTGAGCGGCTTGTTCCGCCCCATCGTCTCGTCGCGGTCGAGCGGTCCCGACCCGGCGAGCACCACCACGGCGAGATGGGGCCCGGGCCGGCGAGGAAGGCTCAGCGTGCCGGGGACGGCGAGCGGCCCGTCGCCCACGGTGACGTCCTCCTCGTCGAAAGATGCCGGGTCGGCATAGTCAGGCGGCTCCCACGGTGCGGGCGGCTCGGAGGCCTCTGGCGCCGCGAGCTGCAGTCCGGCGAGGAGCCCGGCCCCGCTCACCGAGGCGACCAGCGTCAGGCCGTCGTGCTCGCAGGAGATTGGCAGCCTGACGAGGGTGATCGGCCCTGACGGCTCGCTTCGCGGCTCGCCGATCGCCGTGATCTCGCCCTTCTGGTCCAGCTCGTGCTCCCAGGTGGCCTGCAGCGCTGCGGGCGACACCATCGGGCGCAGCGCTGGTACGAACAGCTCGCGGATCTTGGCGAACCGGCCCCCGCGGGCCATCTCCACGACCATCAGGCTGATCTCCGTTGGACTGGGTGACGTCACGAGTCCCTCTTCTTGCGAGGGCCCGACGTCTGCGCGCTGGTTCTCTTTGTCGTGTGAGCTGGCGGTGCCTCGGGAGCGGGGAGGAGCACCATGTAGAGGCTGCGCCGGCGCCGCCCCTTGCCCGGCGCGTTGGCAAGGCGGGGCTGGAAGACGCTGCGGAGGTCCCGGGCAAGGTCGGCCAGCTCGGCGTCGGTGAGCCACATCGCCGCGATCCGGTAGCTGGCGCCGTCACGGACCGGATCGGGGGTGCCAGTCGTCAGGTAGCGCTCGGCATCGGTGAGCATGCCGGCGACGTAGGCGACGAAGGCCGAGAGGTGCTGCTCGGGGGTCATGGCCGCGACCTCGTCGGGCTGGATCTGGGCCGCCGCGGCTCGCAGCATGTAGGTGCGCTCGACGACGGCTCGGACCCGGCGCTCGGCGACCACCTGGAGCACGCCGGCCTTGGTGAGCATCGCCACATGGCGGTAGAGGCTGCCGACCGGCACGTCGCCGAGCTCGGCGGCGAGCTGGGCCGTGGTGAGCGCCCGGTCGCCGAGGAACGCCTGGACGATGCGCAGCCGCACGGGATGCAGCAGGAGGTCTGCCCTCGCCATGGCGCCATCGTACCCGCTATGATCGCAACAGTGGTAACGTTCGCTCAGATGCGGTCATAAGGAGACGGTGATGGCCGAGCTGCACGTCGACGGTGGCGAACTGGCAGTGCACCTGTCGGGTGTGGAGAACTCGACACCGTCCGCAAAGTGCAGTTCGCAGCCCATGGATGGCATTTTCGGCACTGACAGGTCGACTCAGATCGCTTGCCTGGCACGACGTCTACGCTGTCATCATCAACGCCGTGACCGCCACGGCCTGAGCCACTCATGGAGGGCAGGCACCACCTCGACACCGAGCTTCGCCGCCCGGTCGGTGCGGGCGGTGCCCAGGTGGACTTCGTGGTGCGCACCGACGTCCCCCGCTACCAGGAGCGCCTGGTGAAGATGGGCTGGCAGCCCGAGCACCAAGCGGGGACCTTCGCCCGCCGCCTCGACGGCGCCACCGACATCGAGGACATCTTCGAGCGCTTCGGCCGGGCCGAGCGCGGCCAGACGGCGCGCTGCCAGGGGACCGGGCTGGGGCTGTGGGTCGTGCGCACGCTCGTCGAGGCGCAGGGCGGCGAGGTGTGGGCCACGTCGCCGGGC